>JAKURS010000029.1 GCA_022449705.1 Candidatus Poseidoniia archaeon
GCTGGCGCGGCGGAACGCCCGGGCGGCAGGGCACCACATCGAGTTCTCGCAAGGCGACCTGTTCGCGCCGGTCGGCGCCCGCCGCTTCGACGCCATCGTTTGCAACCCGCCCTACCTGCCGCCGGGTGGCGAATACGATGACCGCTGGCTGGCGCTGGCGGTCGAAGGCGGCCCGACCGGCGCCGAGTTCACCCAGCGGCTGCTCACTGGGGCGCCACACCACCTGCGGCCGGGCGGCGGGGTGTGGCTGCTGCTCTCGAGCTTGATGAGCGAGCTGCCGGAGGGCTGGGAACGCGAGCGGTTCGACGAGCAGAATTTCGATGGCGAAATCCTGCGAGTGGAGCGGCTTTCGCTCTCCGTCTCCGTTTCCGGTTGATATAATCGCGCCCCCCAGTTACAGACTAAAACCACGTGCAGAATTGCTTTAACTCATCCCCCCACCTCGAGCTACCAGAGGAGTTACCAATCATGAACACCACGACAATACTGGGCACGCTGGCCGCAATCCTGTGTTTGGCCTTTTTCCTGCCGTCCCTTGCGAGTGCTGAAAGCGTCAATGTCACCTTCACCGTAGATGCGAGTGATGGAACGGACCCGGCATCCTACACCTGTGCGGATATGGATGGCGACGACAGTGTGGAGAACTGCATGTTGTCTGCTAATTTCTCATTGCCCTCGGACAGTGGCGCGAGTTGGGACCACCCTCACTTCTGGCAATGGATGTTGTATTCCGAAGGTGTTGTCATCCAGCACGGTGATCTTGCTGAATTGACCCTGAATGACGTGAATCTTACTTTCTCGTGGGTAGCGGAGGGGTGCACCACGTTCGAATGCCAGAACACCACCGTCCACCAGAACACTCATCGAGGAGCCTACTATCTGCGTCCGACAGATTGCGTTTGGTTCCAAAATCCAGGTGTCTCACAATTTGAGGACGGCTTCGATAACAACAATACATGGCGCTGCTTCAATGAGGTAGGAGACTATCCATCGGGCAACATGATCTTCCACGTTACCGAAGAGCCCACAGAATGCGAAATCTGGGAACAGGAGAATCCATATCTCGTTGATCGCGCAAAACCTGAGGGCGAGATGGACAATGGCTGTCCCTGCTATGGAACTGGGGACGAAACGTGTGATGATGATGAGTACTTTAATGAACAGGAATTAAATAATACATCATCCAATGACAACGGGACCATCACAGTGAGCGTTGCGAGGGTCGACATCCCTGAGCACCCCGAGTGGTCTTGGACTTACAAATACTCGGTTGAGGTCGGCGACCTTCAAATGGATGTGAATTACACCGCCGTAATCCTCGTCAAGCGGGTTGGTGATGATGAGTGGGGAGGTCTTGATTGGTGGTGGGACATCGACTGGGAGGGTGGCTACGATGAAGACAACGATGGATACCAGAACCAGATCGAGAATCCTTTTTCACTACAGAGAGGATGCTATCACATCAATGCCGGTCTCTATGAAAGGGATGATCTCTATGCAGACGCCGAAAATGCGGCAGTACTGGTAGCTGTTGACCTGGATTTCGGTGTTGGAGGCATCTGCATGGATGGTGTGTTCTACCCTGAAGTCGATAGTGATGCAGATGGGGTGGTTGACTATCAAGACTACTGCCCTGATACATCACAAGGCGAGATGGTTGATGTGGAAGGTTGCTCTGAAACACAGTTGTCTGGAACAGGTGAAGGCGGAGATGATGGCGACGGCAACGTGATAGAGGAAGACGACGGAGGTGGCATCCCCGCGCCGTCGCTGGCCGCCGCTGTCGCCGCCGTGGCCGTCATCGCGCTGCACCGGCGCCCGAGAAACACCTAAACCGGCCCGGTAATTGCGGGCTCCTTGTCCACGCCGATGATGAAGCAGTATTACTCCATCAAGCGCGAGCACCCCGACGCGCTGCTGATGTTCCGCATGGGCGACTTCTACGAGACCTTCGGCGAAGACGCGCGCACCGTTTCACGTGAACTGGACATCGTTCTCACCGCGCGCGACCGCAAGTCGAAGAACCCGGTGCCGCTCGCCGGCATCCCCTACCACGCGCTCGACAGCTACCTCGCCAAGCTCATCCGCCGCGGCTACCGCGTTGCCATCTGCGACCAGCTGGAAGACCCGCAGGCGGCGCGTGGGCTGGTGAAGCGCGGCGTAGTCCGCGTCGTCAGCCCTGGCACCGTCGTCGAGGGTGCACTGCTCGGGGCGGGCCACAACTTCCTCGCCGCTGCGCTCGAAAGCGACGGGCGCTACGGGCTGGCGCTGCTCGATATCTCGACCGGAGACTTCCGCGCGGCACAGTTCGCCAGCCGCGGCGGGCTCGAGGCGGAGCTGGTGCGACACGCGCCGGCAGAGGTGCTAGTGACGCCGGCTGGGGAGGCTGAGGACAAACTGGCGGAGTGGCTGCGTGCACACGGCTTTACGGTTACAGAGGCCGAACTGGAAGGCTGGTTGCACCCTGTCGCGGCGAAGGCGCTTGAGAAGCGGTTCGGCGCGCTGGAACTGAAACCACTGGCGACAACCGCTGCCGGCGCGGTGCTCGAATACGCGGGCGCAACACAATTCTCCGAGCTGCGGCACCTGCGGCCGCCGATTGAGCTCGCTGCGAGCGAGCAGATGGTTCTCGATGCAGTGACGCTGCGCAACCTCGAAGTCGTCAGGGCAGTCGGCGATGGTGGAGTGCGCGATTCACTCTTCGGCCACCTCAACACAACGGTCACCGCAGGCGGCGGTCGCACACTGCGTGAGTGGCTGCTACGGCCGATCTGCACGCTCGAACCGCTGGCGGCTCGCCATGGTGCGGTGGGCGAGCTCGTCGGGAAAACGCTGCCGCGACGCGAAATCCGCGACATCCTCAAGGGTTTCCAAGACGTCGAACGACTGTTGTCGCGCGTCGGCCACGGCTCGGCCTCGCCGCGCGACCTCGCCGGCCTCGGGCAGAGCCTCGCCATTGTCGGCGAGCTGCAGCAATTGCTGCAGGAAGAGCCTCTCGAGGCGGAGCTGCTCGCCTCAACCACCAGTGAGATTGACCCGCACCCTGAAGTTTCGAATCACCTGGCGCAGGCGCTGGTCGAGGAGCCACCACTGGTCATCCGCGACGGTGGCATCTTCCGCGCCGGCTTCTCCAGCAAACTGGACCAGCTGCGGGGGCAGGCGACGCAGGGACGTGAGTGGGTCACTGCGCTGCAGGTGCAGGAGCGCAAGCGGACCGGCATCGCCCGGCTGAAGGTGGGCTACAACCGCGTCTTCGGCTACTACCTTGAAATCCCGAAAAAAGACGCGAAGAAAGTCCCCGAAAGCTACCACCGCAAGCAGACCGTCGCGACCGGCGAGCGCTACATTACCCCCGAGCTGAAGGAGCAGGAGTCGACCATCCTGCGCGCCGACGAACGTGCCACTGCCCTGGAGGGCGAGCTGTTCCGCGAGCTTCGCGAATGGGTACTCGAGCGGCTGCCGTCGCTACAGGCGACCGCACGCGCCGTCGGCCAGCTCGACGCTCTGGCTGCACTGGCCGAGGTCGCCGAGACGCGCGACTACTGCCAGCCCGAGATGTCCGAAACGGGCGCGCTGCACGTCTCTGACGGCCGCCACCCCGTAATCGAGCGGTTGCGCGAGGGCGAGTACATCCCCAACTCGCTGCACCTCGATGACGCGCAGCGGCAAGTGATGATTCTCACTGGCCCCAACATGGGTGGCAAGTCCACCTACATGCGCCAGACGGCGCTCATCTGCCTGCTGGCGCAGGCCGGCTCGTGGGTACCCGCCGCGTCGGCCCGATTGCCGCTGGTAGACCGCATCTTCACCCGCGTTGGCGCGCACGACGACCTGGTCCACGGACACTCCACCTTCATGGTCGAGATGCTCGAGCTGGCCAACATCCTGCAGAACGCGACACCGCGCAGCCTGGTGCTGCTGGACGAAATAGGCCGCGGCACCTCAACCTACGACGGGCTGGCGATTGCGTGGGCCGTTGCGGAGCAGCTCCACACCGGGCAGGGCGTCAAGACCATGTTCGCGACGCACTACCATCAGCTGACCGACCTGGCGCGGCTGCTCGACCGCGCCTTCAACTCGCACATGCAGGCGCGCGAGGAAGGCAACGAACTGCTGCTGCTCTACCGCGTGGCGGAGGGACCAGCCGATGCGTCATTCGGCGTCCATGTAGCGCAGATGGCGGGCGTCCCCGACGCCGTGACGGCGCGTGCCCGCGAGGTGCTCGGGAAGCTGGAGCAGGACGCGACCGTGGAAGTTTCGGCCGCGGGCGGCCCGGTGCAGGCAGTCTTCGACCTGGCGCAGGCAGCTGCTGCCGAACAGAAAGCGGACCCGCTGCGCGATGAAATCCGCAAGCTGGACCTGATGAACATGACGCCGTTGCAGGCGCTGGAGAAGCTGCATGACCTGCAGCAGGAATTGCTCTAGGCTGCGATGTCGAGCAGGTAGCTGCGCTGCTTCTCGTTGCCCTGCTCGTCGAACGCGGTGATGCGCACGGTGTAGCTGCCCGAATCGAGCCCGTCTTCGAGCAGGAAATACCAGCCGTATGCGGCCTCAATGCCCCATTCGTTGCCGGCCGGAAGCGGCTGCAGTAACGCGTAGGTGCCGCCGGCGACCAGGAGGCCCTGCGCACCCTCCTGCAGCGCCAGCCGCGCCCCGGAAACGTCGCGGTTGTCGCGCAGGTCGACGACAAACAGCAGTTGCTCGCCGTCGGGAGGCGACATGGTCGCGTTCCAGGTGTCGCCGTCGTCGACGTAGAATTCCATTTCGCCAACGCGCGGCGGCGCGATGTCGCTGAAAGGCGGATTGGAGAGCAGGATGAAGACGCCCAGCCAGGCGAATACTGACGTGAGGATTGGCCCTGCCCAGCTCTTGCGCTCAAAGCTGCTGGTGTCAATCACCAGCGGCAGCACCTTCACTATGGCAAAGCAGGCGGCGAAGCCGAATAGCAGCCCGTAGCGCGCCTGCCCCGTCGCAAGCGCCAGCTGCCAGCTCGCCAGCCCCACCAGCAGCGCCCAGCCGATGCTGAAAAGTCCGGCTTTCGAGTCGCGCACCTCCTTCTCTAGCCACTCGGTGCGGTCGAACTCGGGGAACTCGAACGACGGCTCCGACTTCTTCTTCTTTGCCATGGCGCCGCGCGCAGCGCAGCAGGCTACAAATAAAGCCCCCCGCTCGCGCGGCACCTGTGGCCAGCCTTCCCGATTTTAGGCAGCTCTCTGACGGCATACGCTCCGTCGACCGCGCCGGGGCGGAGGCGTTCCTTCAAGCGCACTGGCGGCTGCTGGTGTTCCTGCTGGTGCTGCTGCTGCTCGGCGGCTTCTCACTCGACTCGGGCTTTACGCAATTTGCGCTGCTGGTCGCCGTCTGGGTCACCACGCTGCGCTGGGCACAGAATGAGGGCAGGCTCGAGCCGCTCAACCTAGACCTCATCTGGGGCCGCTCGTTCCTGATGTGGCGCACCGAGCGCGGCAAGCGCTTCATCGAGCGCATGGCGCAGCACGGCACGGTCTGGCGCCGCTTCGGCGACGTAGGGCTGGTGATGGTCTATGGCACGATGGTGACGATGCTATCGCTGCTGGTGTGGCAGGCGTTCCTGGTTTCCAGCATCCCCAAATCGGCCGCCGTCTCTCCGAAGCTGATGCTGGGGCTGCCGGGGATTAACCCGGTTATCCCGCTCGGCTACGGGATTGCTGCGCTCGCGATTGCCATCGTGGTGCACGAATTCTGCCACGGTATCCTGGCGCGCGTCGCGAACGTGCGGCTGAAGGCGCTCGGCCTCCTGTTCTTCGCCGCGCCGATCGGCGCCTTCGTCGAGCCGGACGAGGAAGAGATGGTCGCGATGCGGCGGATTGACCGCATGCGGCTCTACGCCGCCGGCCCCGCCTCGAACATCACGCTGGCGTTCCTGTTCGCGCTGCTCTTCTCGTGGGGTATGGTCGCGGCGCTGGAGCCCGCGCACGAAGGGGCGCTGACCGCCTCGGTCGTGGCGGACTACGCCGCCGGCGAGGCTGGCCTCGAGCCGTGGATGCTGCTCACCTCGGTCAACGGCACCTCCATCGAGAACGCCGCCGATTTCGGGGAGGCGCTGAACCGCACCTGGGCGGGGCAGAACGTTACCGTACAGGCGCTTGACAAGGGGCAGCCACGCAGCTTCGACGTCACGCTCGACGACAAGGGCAGCTACTACCTGCAGTATTACCCCGATTACTACGAGCCGTGGATGTCAGGCAAGGGATTCCTCGGCGTCGCCGTGACCGACCAGTCGGTCGTCACCGAAGGGCTGGTGCATCCCGCACAGGACGGCTGGAGCCTGCTGCTCTACATCACGCTGCCGTTCCAGGACCTGCAGCCGTTCCCCGAGCATTTCACCGCGCTCTTCGAGCCGAGCGGCTTGCCGGGGGTGCTGCCCGACGGGCTGTTCTGGATGACTGCCAACCTGTTCTACTGGATTTTCTGGCTAAACTTGATGGTCGGCATGACCAACGCGCTGCCAGCCGTGCCGCTTGACGGCGGCTTCATCTTCGGCGACTCGGTCGCGGCGCTGCTCGACCGGCTGAAGCGGCCGGCGCTCTCGGCCGAACGCAAGGAGGAAATCACCGACCGCCTCGTCTCGGCGCTCGCAATCCTGGTCGTCGCACTGGTCGTGTGGCAGCTGGTCGGCCCGCGGCTGCTCGGCACCGAGGTGGTATTCCTGCAGGCGCGGTTTGACACGAGCGACGACGAGGGCTGGAACGGCGACATCTTCGAGTTCGACGCGTCGAACTCGGTCGGAGGCTTCGTCGAATGGGAGTGGGATTTCGGAGACGGTACCACCGCCAGCGGCGAACAGGCGAGTCACGCGTGGGATGCTGGCGGAGCCTACTACGTCGTGCTGACCGCGAAGGACGCAGATGGCCGGCAGAGCCGCGCCTACCAGTCGGTAGTTATCGACCACCGCGCGCAAGCGAGCGGGCAGGTGGGTGCGCTCGGGAGCGCGACGGAAGAGATTGCCGCCAACCCCTACATCGGTCAAGTCACCACCCAGATTTCGGTAACAGGCGAGAGCCCATTCTTCCTCTCGAGCACTGTCGCCGTCACGCTCACCTCGCCTTCAGGGCAATTGCAGGAACAGACTGTGACTGTCGGAGCAGGGAACACGCAGGAATTGAGCTGGACTGCTGACGGCGAAGTCGGCGAATGGACTATCGAACTGGAGTCAGAGGACTTCGAGTTCAGCTACGAACTGGAATGGGTACTCGACTACGGGTTTACCGCCGAATAGTCACCCCATCGAATAATAACTAATATTAAGCCCCCCCTGAGCCCTGACAAACCACGATGAGTGAAGACCCGGTTCCGCTGAAAGCCATCCACCACGTTGAACTGTGGGTCGGCAACGCCAAGCAGGCCGCCTTCTACTACCGGCAGGCATTCGGCTTCTCGCAGGTTGCCTACGCCGGGCTGGAAACGGGCGTGCGCGACCGCGCCAGCTACGTGCTGAGGCAGGGGCGCGTGCGGCTGGTGCTATCAACCCCGCTCGGCGGCGACAACGGCATGTCCTCGCATCTGGCACGGCACGGCGACGGCGTGCGCGACATCGCGTTCCACGTTGGCGACACGGATGCCTGCTTCGCCGCCACCGTAGAGCGTGGCGCGAAGGTGGCGAGCGAGCCGCAGACGCTCAGTGACGAGCACGGATCGGTGCGGCACGCTGCTATCCACACCTACGGCGACACGCTGCACTCGTTCATCTCGTACGATGACTACGACGGCCCCTTCCTGCCGGGCTACCGCGCCGCGGCGATTGCGGGCGATTCCGTGGGGCTGCGGTTCGTCGACCACATTGTCGGCAACGTCGAGCTGGGGAAGATGGACGAGTGGGCCGGTTTCTACGCTAGCGTCCTCGGCTTCAGCCAGCAGCAGCACTTCAGCGACGAGGATATCTCGACCGAGTACAGCGCGCTCATGTCGAAGGTAATGGAGTCGGACAACGGTCGCATCAAGTTCCCCCTCAACGAGCCTGCCGAGGGGCGGCGCAAGTCGCAGATTGAGGAGTACCTCGACTTCTACGACGGCCCCGGCGTCCAGCACATCGCGCTTCTGACCGATGATATCATCAAGGCGATTGAGAAGCTGCGCGCCAATGGCGTCGAGTTCCTGCACGTGCCCGACGATTACTACGACACGCTACAGAAGCGCGTCGGCGCGATTGACGAGGACATGGCGGAAATCCGCAGGCTGCACATCCTCGTCGACCGCGATGACGAGGGATACCTGCTGCAATTATTCACCAAACCGGTCGAGGACCGGCCAACGCTCTTCTACGAGGTCATCCAGCGCAAGGGCTCGCGTGGCTTCGGCTACGGCAACTTCAAGGCGCTGTTCGAAGCCATCGAGCTGGAACAGGCAGCCCGCGGGAATCTCTGATGCACCGCTACCACCGGCTGGGCGAGCTGCCAAAGAAGCGCCACAAGGCTCTGCGCAAGCCGGACGGTGGCGTCTACCACGAGGAGCTCAAGGGCAACAAGGGATTCGTCGGCCCTTCCTCGCTGCTCTACCACCTCCATCGCCCTACCGCCGTAGTCGGGACCAAGCTGCTGCGCGAAGTCAAGCTGGAGGAGGACCCGGACCGACGGCTGCGCATGCGGCACTTCTTCACTGACCGGCTGCCGCGCGGCGGTAGCCCCACCATGGACCGCACCCCGATGCTGTTCAACAATGACGTTACGCTCTGGATGGCGTTCCCCGACAAGGATGACCAATTCTACTACCGCAACGCACAGGGCGACGAAATCGTTTATGTCAGTGATGGGAGCGGCACGCTCGAGACCGCCTTCGGGGAATTGGCATATTCGCAGGGCGACTACCTGGTAATCCCGCGCGGCATCCTGCACCGCTACCGCCTCGGCAAGGACAAGCAGCGATTCTTTATCACCGAATCAAAGGGCGAGGTGCGCACGCCGAAGCGCTACCGCAACGAATACGGTCAGCTCATCGAACGCTCACCTTACAGTGAGCGTGACTGGCGTGTGCCCGATAACCTGCAGACCGTTGATAAACAGGAGCCGGCCACCATCATCGTCAAGCAGCGCGACCTGCTTACCGAGGTCACGCTGGAGCACCACCCCTGTGATGTCATCGGCTGGGACGGCTACTACTACCCGTATGCTTTCAGCATCCACGACTTCGAGCCGATTGTCGGCCGCTACCACGAACCGCCGCCGGTCCACCAAACCTTCCAGGGCGATAACTTCGTGCTCTGCAGCTTCTGCCCGCGGCCGTACGACTTCGGCGAGGACGCCGTTCCCGCGCCGTATAACCACTCCAACATCATGTCCGACGAGGTCATCTACTACGCCAAGTCAGAGTTCATGTCGCGCAAGGGCATCGAATACGGCTCGATTACGCTCCACCCTGACGGCATAACCCACGGACCCCACCCCGGCCGCTACGAGGCGAGCATCGGGGCGAAAGCCACGGACGAGCTGGCGGTGATGGTCGATACCTACTACCCGCTCAAGGTCGCCAAACAGGCCCTCAATATCGAGGATGGCGACTACGGCCGCTCCTGGCTCTCCGACGGCGAAGGCTTCGAGGACGCGCTCGGGACTTGACCAAACCCGCACTCGACCGCGACTGCAATTGACTCCCATGCACGCGGCTACTGAGCTGCCGTCCTTCCTCTACGGAACGGCCTGGAAGGAGGAGCGCACCGCCGGGCTGGTCGAACTGGCGTTGCAGCAGGGTTTCCGCGGCATTGACACCGCCAACCAGCGCAAGCACTACTTCGAAGCGGCGATAGGCGAGGCGATTGCGCGAGAGATTGCGACTGGCACGGTCGCCCGCGAGGAACTGTTCCTACAGACCAAGTTCACCCACCGCCCGGGGCAGGACCAGCGCCTGCCCTACGACCCGGCGGCACCGGTCGGCGAGCAGGTGCGGCAATCTTTCGCAAGCTCGCTCGAGCACCTGCGCACCGACTACCTTGACTCATACCTGCTGCACGGACCCAGCCAGCGGCCGGGACTGGCGGAACAGGACTGGGAAGCGTGGGCAGCGATGGAAGCGCTGCACGCCGAGGGCAGTGTGCGGGCGCTGGGGGTGAGCAATTTTGACTCCGAGCAACTGGAATTGCTTCTCGGTCGTGCCAGCGTGAAGCCACGGTTCGTCCAGAACCGCTGTTTCGCCACCAGTGGCTGGGACTGGCAGGTGCGACAGGCGTGCGAAGCTAACGACATCACCTACCAGGGCTTCAGCCTGCTGACCGCCAACCAGGAAATATGGCACAGCCGCCACGTCTCCGAAATCGGGAATATCCACAACCTCTCCCCAGCCCAGATTATCTTCTGTCTGGCAATGCATCTGGGCATCCTGCCATTGACAGGGACATCCAACGCCGGACACATGGCGGGCGACCTGGCCTGCAAGCCGGGAGTTCTGACTTCCGCGGAAGTCAGGGAGCTGGAGGCGATTGCCCTCCAGCAGGGGTAAAAATGGGGCAGTATTGCCCTGGCGTGCGACTCCTGATGCTGTTGATAGCGCTGATGCTGTTCAGCCCGCTGGCTGCCGCTGATGAAGGTGACGAAGGCGAAAAGGATGAGGAAGACGACGAGGGCGAGGATGCTGGTGAAGGCTCCGGCACAGCTGCGGCCTGGCTGCTGGGCGCTGGATTCATCTATATTGCCGTGCGGCAGCGACTGGTACGCGACCAGCTCCTCATGGCGGGATTGGAGCGCAAGCGCTACGGGGCGCTGCTGAAGCTGGTTCTCAACGGCCATATGCTCCTGATGCTGGGCGCCACCGCGCTGGCAGCTTACCACGGCTGGCTGATGGCGCAGTCGGAAGGCTGGCTGGAAGGTGACTCGCTCAGCGGGCTGCTGGCGCTGGCGATGATGGCCTACCTCTCGATCGCCGGAGTCCTGCTCTGGCGGCGGCTGCCGCCCGACTGGGTCAGTCGCTCGCTGCGCAAACGGGTGCGGCTGGCGCACGTCCAGCGCTGGGTAACCGTGCTGCTGCTGGTCGCCCTGGCGCTGCACCTAGCGTAGTTCCACTTGGCTTGGGGAGGGTGAAGGAAGGCCTCTGGAAGCATGACAAAGGCATTAATAGTAAAATCATATGGTGTGGCATCAGCGGTATGGAAAAGAAAGCATCCCGAACCGCATCCCGCATAACGATTGCCCTGCTGCTGCTCCTGCCGCTCCTGCTCGCGCTGCCGCCTGCGGGCGCCGGCGAGACGGAGCTGTGGGACAGCGGCGAACTTGCTCAGGGCGAGAACTGGACGCACACCTTCTCCATGGCGACCAACGACATGTTCTACTGCAAGCCACATTCCCCCGAGGATGGCTTCACTGACTTCACCGGCTGGGTCAACGTTTCCGACGCTGCCGACGCCAGCGCGGATGATGTTACCATCTACATCAGTGACTTCAGCTACGAGCCGAGCACGGTGCTAATCAAGCCCGGCACCAGCGTCACCTGGGTGAACAATGACAGCGCCACCCACACCGCCACCAAGATGAATATGGGAGGTCACGACGACGAAGAGAAGGAGTCGCCCGGCTTCGCAGTAGGCGCGACGGTCGGCGCGCTCGCAACTGCCCTCATCATAGCCCGCCTACGCCGGCGAGAGAGGCGGCGATGAACCGCAGCAGCGCGCCGCAGTTCGTCCTGCTTCCCGGCCTCTCGCGTGTCCTCCTGATTATCCCCTGGATTCTGGGCGGTGCCTTCGCCCCGGAGGAGGGGGGCGGTGACAGCGG
>JAKURS010000003.1 GCA_022449705.1 Candidatus Poseidoniia archaeon
GGAAAAGTCTGCCCACTGGAGGCCAACGAGCTGACATCCCTATACCCCAAATTCAATGCTTTTCGCACCGTCTGCAATACGCTTGATCCGCAAGGCGGCTTTCAAAATGGCTGGACGGCGGCGCTGCTGGAAGCAGATGGTCCTGCGGGAGATATTCCTTGAAGGATGGCCCGAGGGAGCGTGCGTAGGTGCCGTTCTGGAAACGAGTCATGACTCCGCGCTTACCTTAAATACTGGTCGTCATAAAAGTTCGGGGTGTTCACGCACCCACTCCAGCGTGTTGCGCACCGTCTGTCGGATCGGTAACGGGTGCCACCCCAGCTCACGGCGAGCCTTGCTGGAATCGTAATTAGTTGGCTTGCCAAGATATTCGCGGACCGTCTCTGGCGTTAGCCGCGGCTCACGACCGAACCAGCTTCGCACCTGCTCCCAACGCGCCAGCGCGCGGATCTGCCATAGCGCTGCATGGCGGGTTGGGACCTTGATTTCGGGGTCGATGTCGTGAACCAGCTCGACCAGTTCCGCCGCCGGCAGGCATTCAGTACAGAGGATGTGGCGGCCGCGCGCCTGTCGCGTCTCGTAGGCGAGCACGTGCCCCATCGCGACGTCGCGCGCATCGACCAACCCGTAGACTATGGGCGGAATGCGGCGCAGCTCGCCGCGCAACAGCGCGCGATAGGGCGCCGTCGAGGGTGTATGCCGATGGAAACCGGGACCGATGACCGCGGTCGGGTTGATGACTATCAGGTCGAGGTTGTTCTCTTCGGCGAAAGTCCAGGCGCGGTGTTCGGCTTCCGTCTTGGCGTAGGAGTATGGATGTGGTGACGCGTCGTTCCAGTCCGCCTCGGTTAGCGGCGTGTCTCCCGGCCCCGCACGGCCCACCGCCGCGGTGGAGGAGGTGAACACCACTCGCTCGATGCCTGCTACATGGGCAGCGCGCAGCGCGTTGATGCCACCGATAATCGAGGGGTCAATGATTTCACGCTGCGGGTCGCGCGCCCAGCTGCGGTAGACTGCGGCGACCTGGAACAGGCCGTCGCGCCCTTCCATCACCGGCGCGAGCGTCTCCGGCCGCATCAAATCCGCCTCAGCAATTTCGACGCCAAGTGCCTTGAGGTGCGCCGTTTTCACGGGGTCGCTGGCATCGCGCACCGTCGCGCGCACGTCGTACCCGCGTTCGACCAGCAGCTTTGCGACCGAGTAGCCGACGTGGCCGTTAGCGCCAGTGACGACGACCTTCTTCACGCGCTCTCCGGCGGCTGCATGAACTGCGCGCGGTAGAACTTTAGTTCAGCAATTGACTCCAGGATGTCGTCCAGTGCGCGGTGCGCCTCAAGTTTGGGCGGCGCCTGCTTCATTGCCTCGGGATACCAGCGCCACGCTAGCTCCTTGAGACTTGAAACGTCAACGACGCGGTAGTGGCAGCGGTTCTCCAGCTTTGGCATCTGCACTTCCAGGAATCGCCGGTCAGTGCCGATGGAGTTGCCGCACATTGGTGGCTGGTAGTCCTGTGGCAGGTGCGAGTCGATGAACCCCAGCGTCTGTTCCTCCGCTTCCGCTAGCGTAAGCTCCGAAGCGCGAATCTCGTCGAGCAGTCCCGAGCGCTGATGCATCTCGCGGACGTAGTCGCCCATACGCTCCAGCCGCCCATCGTGCGTATGCACTACCAGGTCCGGCCCCTCCGTAATCACTTCCAGCCGTGCGTCGGTGATAACGGTTGCAATCTCTACGATATCGTGATATCCCGGGTCGAGCCCGGTCATCTCCAGGTCCAGCCACAGCAGCTCGCCGGTCATGGTGGGGGAGCGAGCGGGCAGGTATAACGGTCGCTACAGCAGCACCAGCAGTGAAGTGAGATACATCACTGTGAAGCCAGCCATGATGCCAAGGTAGTTCAGGTGGCTGTTGCGGAAGCGGTCTCCGAGTGACGCGGTGATTTCGATAACCACGTAGAGAATCGCGCCGGCGGCGATGGCGAAGAAGATTATTGAGAGCGCGTTCGAGAATATGTAGATGCCAATCAGCGTGCCGATGACTGTTGGCCCGCCTGCCAGCATCCCGAGCAGCGCCAGCGTGCGCAGGTCGACCTGCGACCGTGAGACTGGCGAGACAATCGCGATTCCCTCCGAAACGTTGTGCACCGCAAAGCCGAAGATGAGCACCGTCGCCAGCGCGAAGCTCTGGCTGCCGTAGGCGACACCCACTGCCAGTCCTTCGCCCAAGTTGTGCAGCCCGATTCCCAGCGAGACGAGCAGCGCCAGCTGCATCTGCGGCGAGAGCGTGGCGGGGTTGAGCAATCCGCCCCAGCTTCCGCCGGCTTCCCTGAGCCGGTCCAGCCGCCGGCCGAACTCGACCAGCCCCAGCACTCCCAGCGCGAAGCCGGTGAGCATGAAAAGTGGCCCCAGGATGGTGCCCGAGCCGGCACCAAAGAGGTCGTAGAGCAGTTTATCGAGCGCTGGCACGCTCGCTTGGCCGTCGGCCGGCACTGCTATCGCCGCCGGCAGCTTGTCGGCCGCCTCCAGGGCTTCTCCTGCCACATCGACGAACAGGAACAGCATGATGCCCAGCGTCAGGCAGACCAGGAAGTCGAGCCACTCGCGTCGCAGTCGCTGCAGCAGCGGCAGCGAAAACAGGCCGAGGTAGACCGGCACGACGCCGACGTAAACACCGAGCAGGATCCCGATGCCGAACAGGTTCAGGTCCATGCTATCACTCAATTACCGAGAAAAGGCCGTGCATGCCCGCCGCCTCATGCCCTTCGATGGAGCAGACGTAGCGGGTCTCGCGCGGCTCGCCCACCTCGAGCGTAAAGTCGCCGAACTCCAGCGCCCCGAAGAGCACGCTGTCCACATGCTCCCCGGACTGTGTCTGGCGCCAGTCGAGCCCGCTGACCCACAGGTTGTGGTTGGCGTTGGGCCCGACGTTGATGATGCGGAAGCGGACCGTCTCGCCCGCCTGGAACTGGTAGTGCGGTGTCGCCGGCGCAATTCGGCCGTTGATGGTCATGTAGACCGGACCCGCCGTGACTTCCGCCTCGAACTCCGCCTCAATTAGCACCAGCTCGTGGTCATAGCCGACCGGCAGTCCGTCGGCGTCCAGTTCATCCTCGCCGTAGACGATGATGGCGCCGAACATGCCGCGCTCGATGCCCTCGCCCGATTCGGGCAGTGAAAGCCCGTCGATGAACGCGCCTTCGTCCAGCTCCGCCACGGCGTCGTGATAGGCCCAGGTCCCAACGCTGGTGGAGTCGGCTTGCAGCGTGTAGGTGTAGCTGCCGCCCGGCACTGCGTAGCTCTCGGTCAGGAAAGTGCCGTCGCTGGACGGCTCTCGCGCCAGTCCGTGCGCATGGAAACTGGCGATGGTCGGGAGCCGGTTCTCGAGCGTTACGACCAGTGTGTCGCCTTCGCGCAGGCAGATGACCGGCCCGGGAATTACGCCGTTGAAACTCCACGCAGGGAAGCTCTCGCCGGGAGCGACCTCCCACACCGTCGCCTGCGCCACCAGCGTCACGCGTTTAATCGGGTCGTCGGAAACGGGGCCGCAGTCCGACTCGGGGGCGTCGTGCTCGCCCAGGTGTCCCGCCAGCAGGCTGCCACTCGCGGTGGCGGGCTGCGGGAGAAACCAGCCGGGCGTGATTACCATGAATGCCAGCAGCGCGACGACCGCCGCCAGCGCAAAGCCGGGCCGCACCTCGTTCACTGCGCGCCTCCGTAGCGGCAGAAGGCAACCGGGTCGCCCTCGAAACCGGCCGGCAGCACCGTCAGCATGGAGGTCATCCCGCCGGCGATGTGGTCATAGATGTGGCAGTGGTACATCCAGGAGCCCGGCTCGCGCATCTGGACGAGGCCGTCGACCGCCTCGCCCGGCGCCAAGACCTCGTTGTCGTTGTTGTTGCCGCGCTCGTCGAGCCAGACGTGGCCGTGGATATGGAAGGTGTGGTGCTCGCTGCCGATGTTGACCATGCGGAAGCGCACCACCTCGTCGACGGCGAAAATGTAGTGGGGGTTGAGCGGGTAGGCCTTTCCATTAAGGACGGCGAAGAAGTCGTCTCCATCCGTAACGGGCGGTGCGAACTCATCCTCGAAGACAATGATGTCGTGGTCCACCTGCGGCTCGTCGTCACCATAGATGACGATAGCGCCGTAGAGCCCGTGGTCGATGCCGCCTTCCGCCGTGTCGCGGTAGACCAGCGTGCCGCTCGGAAGCCCATCTAGCGCCAGCGCCCGGGTCTCGCCGCTGCCGACAGTCACCGTCGCGACCGCCTCCGTCGAGCCGGCCGTCACGACCGTGAACTCGACCGTGTGGCCGAGGCTGTTCGTGATTTCGATCTGTAGCGCCTCGCCGGCGTAGCCACAGAGCGTCGGCCCTGGAATCGCGCTGTTGAAGGTCCACGCCGTGAAGAACTGCCCTGGGGCCACTTCCCAGTGCACCTCGGAAATAGTCAGCACGTAGTCGCGCGCCGCACTGGGTTCACAGAATAGCTGCGGTCCGTCGTGGTCGGCGAGGTGGCCCTGGTAATCCGTCTCAATTTCGGCATCGGGCGGCAGGAAATACGCGGGCGTCACGACCTGGAACGCCAGCAGCGCGATGAACGCCAGCGCAGCGGAAGCCGCCTTGAACTGAATCATGTCGCGCCCTCGCCGCTGACGCGCACTTCATCGGCGACCGATGCGGCGACCTGCAGCAGCTTCCCGTCAAGTTTGACGGTCACACCGCCGTCGAACGGGTCACGCGCAACCAGCCGCAGCTCGCGGCCCGGGACGAGCCCCTGCGCCTCGAGCCACGCCAGCTTCTCCACGTCGCGGTCGGGCACTTGGCTGACCTTTGCGGGGCGGTCGAGCGGCCAATCCCCCAGCGCGACATCGCCTTCCGGCGGCAGCTCGCCCTGCGGGCCGGGAATCGGGTGACCGTGCGGGTCACGCTGCGGGTTGCCGAGGTAATCGTCAATCGCCGCTTCGAGCGCGGGCGAGAGCGCATGCTCGAGCCGCTCCGCCTCATCATGCAGCTGGTCGCGTCCCAACTTGAGCGTGCGCGCCAGGAATGTTTCGAGCAGCCGGTGGCGTCGCACGACTGCGAGAGCCTTGCGCTCGCCCGTTGTGGTCAGCGACGCACCGCGGTAGGGAGTGTGCGCGACCAGCCCGCGCTCGGAGAGCCGCTGCAGCATGCGCGTGGCGGAGGCGGGCGCGACAGCGAGGTGCTGCGCCAGTTCCTGCGTCGCGACATCAGCGGGGCCGAGCTCCCACATCGACTTCAGATAATTCTCAACAGCAACCGAGGCCACACTCCGTTTTAGGGCTGGCTAATATAAAGTTTAGTCCCAGCTAAAACTCTCACTGATGGTTATCCATTTTTATTAGCCACCCCCGTGCTGTCACCCACGATGTCTGCCCGTATCGCATCGCCGCGCATGGAGAAGCTTTCGCGGCTGGTCGCGCACAATCCGTGGCTGACCGTGCTGCTGACGCTGCTGCTGACCGGGCTAGCGCTACAGCCGTTACAGGCGATGGATACGGAAACCTCGCTCGAAGACTACCTGCCGCCGTCGCCCGAGGTCGATGCAGGGCAGGTGGCCTACGGCGAATTCCGGCTGCCGTTCTACGTTTCGGCCGTGGTCGAGATGCCGGGCGGAAACCTGCTCGCGCGCGAGTCTCTGCAGGAATTGCTGCGGCTTGAAGCGCATATGCTGGCGCGGCCGGAAGTGCAGGCGTGGGCTTACAACACCAGCGCAGTCGTGCGGTCGCCCGGGTCAGCGGTTAATGACACACTGGTGCTGCAGAACCTGACGCTGGAAACGGTGCCCGACCCGGTGCTACAGGCTACGCTGGGTGCACTCATCGAGGACCCGCAGGCGGGCGGCATGTTCGGTGCGCCGTCGCAACAGGGTGGAGTATGGCAGGCGCGTTCGGCCTTCATCACCGTGACGGTCGACAAGCAGGGCGCCTACAACGACGAAGCGTCGGAGCTGGCAGTGCGCGACGCGTTCCACAGCTTCGAGAGCGAGTCGCTGGTGCTAAACTCGATGGCGGCCCCTAACCAGGCGATGCAGGAAGCCTCCGAGAAGACGCTCTTGAAGTTACTACCCCTCACGCTGGCAGCGATGGCGGTGCTGCTGTGGGTCTCGTTGCGCCGCATCAGCGATGTCGCGCTGAGCCTGGGCACGGTGATGCTGGCACTGCTCTGGATGTTCGCGGCGGGCGAGCTGCTCGGCCTGCGCTTCTCGCAGTACACCTTCATCGCGCCAATCCTGGTGCTGGCGCTGGGAGTCGACGACGCCATCCATATCCTGCACCGCTACCGCGCCGACCACTACCAGGGGTCCGAGCGGGCGCTGCGCATCTCGGTGCGGCTCGTGGGCACGGCGCTGCTGCTGACGACGCTGACAACCATGGCCGCCTTCGGCGCCAACCGCGTCTCGGCTGTGCCGGCGATTCGCGACTTCGGCGTCCACGTCGCGCTCGGCATCGGCGCGGCGTTCATCCTGACGACTACCTTCCTGCCGGCGGTGCGGCTGCTGCTCGACCGCTGGCTTGACCCTGACCTGGAGCCACTGGAAGAGGGAGGGGTGCTGGTCTCGGCGCTGGGCCGGCTGGCGACCACTTCACAGGCGCGGCCGCTGCCGGTGATTGCGGTCGCGCTGCTGCTCGCGAGCGGCTCGCTCTGGGCGGCGCTGCAACTAGATCAGGAACTGGAAATGGTCGACCTGATTGACCCCAGCTCCGAGATGTATCGCGCCTGGGTCATTTACGAGCGCGACTTCGCGAGTTCGTCGGGCGAGGAGGCGGGGTTACTGGTCGAGGGCAACGACTTGGCGCGGCCCGAGGTATTGCGCGCACTGCTCGAGACGCAGGCGGCCATGGCCGACAATACTAAGGTGGCGCAGCTCGGCGGCCAGCCACGCGCCTACTCCATCGCGACCGTCATGCGGGAGGTGTTTCCGCTCATGGCACCCCAGCTGGGAATGAGCGACTCCGATGGAGACGGGCTACCCGACAGCGCGACGGAGACGCGGCAGCTGCTGGGGATCCTGCTGGCGGAGGGCGCCGGCGACATGACGCCGACCGAGGTCAGGGCACTCGCGCGACCGGACGGCAATGGCAGCTGCGACGGGATGCTCATCCGTGTCATCAGTGCCGACATCAGGATGCTCGGTGGCGGCGACTTGTTGCGGGAGCTGGAAGAGGACGACGCGCCGCTGGAGGCGCTCGGCCTCGAATCCACGGCTTACGGCCAGCCGGTCGAGCGCTACCAGATGCTGAGCACCATGACCGACGGGATGCTGCGGTCGCTGGCGCTTTCCATCGTCATTTGCCTTGGCTTGCTGGTGGCACTGCGCCGCTCCTGGGTAGAGGGTATCGAGGCGATTATCCCGGTGGTGCTGGTGACGGCGTGGGTCTACGGCACCATCTGGGCACTGGGGTGGAGCCTCAACCTGGTCACGGTCTCGATCGCCGCCATCACCATCGGCGTCGGGGTGGATTTCGCGGTGCACCTGCTCCACCGCTACCGCGAGGCGCTCGCCGACGGTGAGCCGCCCGAAGAGGCAATGCACACGGCAGTGCGGCATGCAGGGACCCCCATTACCGGTGCGGCGCTAACGACGGCTGCCGGCTTCGGCGTGCTCTCATTCTCGCCGATGACCAGCTTCAGCCAGTTCGGTATGCTCACCGCGGTTATGATTCTCTACGCACTCATCGCCACGCTGCTGGTGCTGCCAGCAGTCGTGCTGACGGTCGCCGGATACCGTGCCGCGCCGGCGTTTCCACCGCGCGACGACGCAGGCGCTACAGGCGCGCCCAACAACATATGGGGTGAACCGGTCGCACCACCACAGCGGGTGGCGCGGCGCGTGAAGAAGCGGCGGAAGCGCTAGGCGCGCTGCAACCGCTCGCGTAGCCGTTCCTTCAGGTAGGGGTGGCGGCCGTGGGGGCGCTTGGGCATATCGCATTCATCCTCGCCGGAGCTGCACGCTTCCAGTTTGGCGAGCCGATTCTCGAGCCGCTCTTCCAGGGCGGCCAGCCTCTCTTCATCCGCCGGACAGTCCTCGGAGGCGCGGCACTCGGCAATGCGGTCCAGCGCTGCCTGCGTACGTGCGATCATTCGCTCAAGGGTTGCCTCGCGGTGCTCCTCGCGCTTCGCGTCACGTTCGGCCTTGCACGCTTCGCGGTCTGCGGCGCACTCGGCCAGCCGGGCCTGGCGTGCCTCCAGTCGCGCTTCCAGCGCGTCGAGCCGCGACGTGTCAGCGTCATCCGGCATATGTTCGCGGAAGTCGGCCAGTCGCGCCAGCCGCTTCTCGATGTGTTCCTGCAGCCTCGCCAGCCGGTCCGGCCGCTCGCCTTCGGTCTCTTCCTCCGCCACGACTGCGCCGGCAAGGGTGCCGACAAAGAGCAGGGCGGCAAACAGGGCCATGATTTTTGACATTTTTGTACTCCAGCGTAGTTACGCTAGGTACCTAGTTAGACTAGGGATATATAAAAGTTGACGCCGCCGCCGCCGCAAGCCAGCCTTATAGCGGACGCCCGTATGCGCGCGCATGGGATTCTTTGACCCTACGGGCTTCGCACAGGAGGCGGTCACCGCCATCGAGAAGCAGGTCCAGGGCCGGGCGATTATCGCCGCCTCGGGTGGTGTCGATTCGATGGCGGTGGCGGTGCTCGCGTCGCAGGCGCTGGGCGAGCAGCTGCTGGCGGTGCACGTTGATACCGGCTACATGCGGCAGGACGAATCAACGGCGGTCGGCCGCATGCTTGTTGATATGAAAGTCAACCACCACGTAGTTGACGCCAGCGACCGTTTCTACGCGGCACTGGAGGGAGTGACTGACCCCGAGCTGAAGCGCACGCGCATCGGCGAGCTTTTTATACGCGTCTTCGAGGAAGAGGCGCGCGGTTTCGACGCGAAATGGCTGGTGCAGGGGACCATCGCACCCGACTGGATTGAGTCGGGCGGCGGGCTGCGCGACACCATCAAGTCGCACCACAACGTCGGCGGCCTGCCGGAGGACATGGAAATGGAACTCTGCGAGCCGCTGCGCGAGCTCTACAAGGACGAGGTGCGCGCGCTGGCGGAACACCTCGGCGTTGCGGTCGCGCAGCGTCAGCCGTTCCCCGGCCCCGGGCTGGCGGTGCGGGTGATGGGCGAGGCGACCCGAGAGCGCACCGCGCTGGTGCGGCAGGCGTGCTACATCGTCGAGCAGGAACTCGAGGCTGCCGCGGAGGCGGGCGAGATGGAGCTGCCGTGGCAGTATTTCGCGGTGCTGCTGCCGGTACGCACCGTCGGCGTACAGGGCGACGTCCGCGCCTACGGCCATACGATTGCCGTGCGGGCGGTCCAGAGCTACGATGCGATGACTGCGCAGGCATCAGCGATGCCGTGGGGAGTGCAGCAGCGCATCTCGCGCCGCATCACCAACGAACTCAAGGAAGACATCAACCGGGTGGTTTACGACGTCACAGACAAGCCACCTGGAACTATAGAGTGGGAATGAATATGTTTTGTATTAAAGCCGAAATACCTCAAGAAATATGTGATATTGAAGATGAGTTAAAGGCAATTTATCACAGCAAAGATAGTGTTTGTATTTGGGTGTTTAAGAAAAGAGAAGATAGAAATAGATTCGTGGATGAAACTGCCGGTATGATGAAAGACGAAAGACAAAGGCATTTTGAGAACTTTTATTCATAATTCTCTTTTTTGTAAAAAATCATGGTGCCGGGGGCGGGGTTTGAACCCGCGACCTTCGGATTATGAGTCCGACGCGCTGCCAACTACGCCACCCCGGCACGCGGTGCGGCGGACGGCAGGCGCCATAAAAGGATTAAGACTCGGGCGGGTTTTTTAGCGGGGGCCAACTGCCGCACGCGATGGCAGCCGACTCCGTCGGGGATTACGACCCCGTAGCGCTGGAACAGGCGGTCGCCGAGCGCTGGGCGGCCGAAGGCACTTTCCAGCAGCAGGTGGCGCAGCGCAAGGGTGCGCAGCCGTTCACCTTCTTGGAGGGGCCGCCGACTGCCAATGGCCGTCCGGGAATCCACCACGTCGTCTCGCGGACCTACAAGGACCTGGTCTGCCGCTGGCGCGCGATGCAGGGGCGCTACGTCGAGCGCAAGGGGGGCTGGGACACCCACGGACTACCGGTCGAAATCGAGGTGCAGAAAGCACTTGGTTTGGGAACAAACCGCGAAATCGAGGATTACGGCATCGAGAAGTTCAACACCGCCTGCCGGGAGAGCGTCTGGACCTACGAGGAGGCATGGCGCGAGATGACCGAGCGCATGGCGTTCTGGGTCGACATGGACGACCCGTACGTGACACTCCACGATGACTACATCGAGTCGGCGTGGTGGTCGCTGAAGCAGATGTTCGAGAAAGGGCTGCTCTACCGCGACTACAAGGTGCTGCCCTACTGCCCGCAGACTGGTACCAGCTACAGCAGCCACGAAGTCGCGCTCGGCTACAAGGAAATCAGCGAGCCGTCGCTCTACGCCAAGTTCAGGCTGGTAGATGACAACGCCTCAATCTTGGCGTGGACCACGACCCCTTGGACACTGCCGGGTAACGTCGGGCTGGCTGTCGGCGAGGAAGTTACCTACTGTCGTATACGTATTACCGAGCCACCGGCCAGCTGGGAAGGAGATGGCGGCGCCGAAGTGGGCGAAGAGCTGATTCTGGCCAAGGAGTTGCTGAAGGATACACTGCGGCACCAGATCGAGGTGCTGGCAGAATTCCCCGGCTCCGATCTTGTCGGGCGGCGCTACGAGCCGCTCTTCCCCGGCGCGATTGACCCCGGTAGCTCGAAAACGGCGTGGACCGTAATTGCCGCTGACTTCGTCACCACCGAGGCCGGCACCGGCGTCGTGCATACGGCGGTGATGTATGGCGAGGAAGATTTCGAACTGGGCCGTGCCGTCGGGCTGCCGGAGGTGCACACCGTCGGCGCCGATGGTTGCTTCGTCACCGGGGTGCATCCCGGCCTCGACGGCCGCTACGTCAAGGAGTGCGACGGCGACATCATCGCGCTGCTGAGCGAGGCGGGGTTGCTCTACCGCACCGAGGAATACACGCACGACTACCCCCACTGCTGGCGTACCGACCATCCACTGCTCTACTACGCCATGGATTCGTGGTTCGTGCGTATGACTGCCGTGCGGGAGCAACTGCTGGCGCACAATGCACAGGTGGAGTGGGCGCCTGCGTGGGTGGGCGAGAAGCGATTCGGCGAATGGCTCGAAAACGTCAAGGACTGGGCCATCAGCCGCGAACGGTTCTGGGGCACGCCGCTCCCCGTCTGGTGCTGCGAGTGCGGCCACCAGCACTGCATTGGCTCGCGCGCCGAATTGCATGAACTGGCGATTGACCCTGCTACCGTTCCCGAAGATCTGCACCGCCCCTACGTTGACGCCGTGAAATTGCGATGCAGCGAGTGCGACGGCGAGATGGCGCGCGAGCCGTTCGTGATGGATTGCTGGTTCGACTCTGGCTGTGCCAGCTTCGCGCAGTGGCATTATCCCTTCGAGGAGGACGGCAAATTCGAGGCGAATTTCCCGGTCGACTACATCTGCGAGGGAGTCGACCAGACGCGCGGCTGGTTCTACTCGCTGTTGGCGGTCGCGACCGCGGTCTTCGACTCGCACTGCTACCGCAGTTGCCTGTCACTGGGGATGATTCTGGACCGCGACGGCAAGAAGATGTCCAAGTCGCGCGGCAACATCGTCAACCCGAGCGACCATTTTGATTGCGAAGGGGCCGACGCCGTGCGCTGGTATATGGTGACGGCGGGCGCGCCGTGGGCCGAGCTACGGTTCGACCCACAGGGACTGCGCGAGACCTTCGCGCGCTTCTTCCTGACGCTCTGGAATACGTATCGCTTTCACGCCGACTACGCCGCGCTCGATGATTTCGATCCGTCGGCGGAGCCCCCCGAACTGGCTCCGCTCGACCGCTGGGCGCTCTCGCGGCTCGCCGCGGTTACGGAGGAATACACATCGCTTTTCGAGCAATGGCGCTTCCACCGCGCGGCGCGTCTGCTGGAGGAGTTCCTCGTCGACGATGTCAGCAACTGGTATGTGCGGCGTTCCCGGCGGCGGCTCTGGACCGACGCGCCGACGCAGGACAAGGCGGCCTGCCAGCATACGCTGCACACGCTGCTCGAAGCCATTTGCCGGCTGATGGCGCCCGTGGCACCCCATATGAGTGACCACATCCACCACGCCCTGACGGGCAGCAGTGTCCACCTCGCCGACTGGCCGGAGCCCGCAGAACGGGACCCTGCACTCGAGGAACAGATGGCACTGGTGCGCGCGCTCGCCGAGGCAGGACGCCGCGTGCGTGCCGAGGCACAGCGGCGGCAACGCCTGCCATGCCGCGCAGGCTGGATTGTTGGAGGTCCCGACATCATGCAGTTCCACAACCTGCTGGCGGAGGAATTGAACGTCGTGTCGCTGGCTGTCGAGACTGATCTGGAGAAATTCCAGCAGGTCGAGCTACGCCCCAACTTCAAGTCACTCGGTGCCAAGGTAAAGGGTGACTTGCCCGCCGTGAAGGCGGCGCTCGAGACGCTCGACCCCGATGTTGGTGCCGCTGCGCTTGCAGCGGGCTCCCTTGAACTGGCCGGCCACGCCATCGCGCCGGCAGACGTCGAGCTGGTGCGCGTCGAACGTCAGGGCTTTGCCGCCGCAACGCTTGATTCAGGTGTCAGCCTTGTGCTCGACATGGTAATTGACGACGCGCTGCTCTCGAAGGGGATGGCGCGCGAAATTACGCGCCGCGTGCAGGCGCAGCGCAAGGCGCTCGACTTGGCGATTGAGGACTCCATCGCACTCGAAGTGTGGCTGCCCACCAGTGCGCCGGAACTGGCCGCAGAGGACTGGAAGTGGGTGCAGTCGGAGACTCGCGCTTCGAGCGCCGAGTTGCACCGCAAGGCAGCGCCGCAGCGGGCTGAGAGCTTCGAGGTTGATGGCGTAGTGCTGGGCTTCGCGGCCCTCCGGGCCTGAGGCTGACAGCCGCCCGGGCGCCACTAGTCTTCGACGACCGTGAACTTTTGCTTCTCGTCCTCAACCGGCTTGAAGACCAGTACCTCTTCTCCGCTTGAGTTTTCATATGACAAGCCTCTTTCGGGCCGTGAACGCTTTGAAGGCGATGGAAAACAAACATTCCACAAGGTGAATGATTTCGCTTATCGCAAAGTACTGTAAATTAGATTTGCAGCTTTATCACATTCTTCTATGGTGTGCCCCCTAGCTCCGAAAACAAGATAGTCAATCCTTACATAACTTTTCTTGAAGAACCAAAGAAATCCTGCTGCATATCCCGAAGACACATTTGCAGCCCCACCTGGCAAGAACGTAGTGAAGCTTCGACTTGCCTCGAAAACCCAAAATAGGTATGTCTTGGAATTGATAATAGCTCTCTGGTCGGTGACAATCAAAGTCGCAATTGTTCTAAAACCAAAAATCAATGCTATAATCTCAAAGATTGCATAGACCAATCTGAATAGTGGATTCGCCACAGCTATTCCTACTATACCTCGCATTTCTAATAATACTTTCTCGTTTGATGCAAGGAACGGATAAATTGCCCTCACCAATGTAGAGGTAGTTTGGCCCGGTAGCGGTGAGAGGGTCGCATTCATAGCAAGCCTACTACTCTGTTTTGATATAAAAGTTAGTGTTTATAAAAATTCGAGAACGAGTTAATATTTAATACACAGAAAGCGTCGTTACAGTTATGAGTATCTCCGAATCGCCCATATTTCAAAATATAGTTAAAGCGATGGTGCTCTTATTTTTGGGATCTATCTCCCTTTTTCTGCCTGTTGTTGGCCCTCTCTTCTTTCTAATCGGTTTAGTATTTGCAGGCCGTTTCTTGTACTTTGCGTGGCTGGCTAGTGAAAGAGAGTTCGCAATTACTAATAGGGACACGACACCAAATGTAATTTTTGATCCGAAGCGCAGTCTAACTCGTTATCAGGATGAGGTTTCAGACCACAACAATCATGATAGGGAATAGCCGAAACTAGATAACTTATTCGATTACTCTAACCCTTCAATAAAGGCAGCCTTGTCAAAGTTGGATTTGCCTTTTTTCACAACAGGTTTAAACGTCAGGGTTTCCTCTTCAACTGCTTCAAACTCTGGCTGTTTATCACCAACAACCTTGAACTTCGGCTTTTCGTCCTCGACCGGCTTGAAGACCGGGGGCGCCTCGTCGATGCCGGCCGATTCGAACGACGGCCCGACATGCTCTGGCTGTGATTCCTCGACTGGGGTGAAAGTGGGCAGCGCCTCGCTCGCCTCGCGTACTGTTGAGGGGCCGGTGCTGACCGGTCTGAACGCCGGGACCGAGGCGTCCCCGCCAAACTCGAAAGCAGGCTCGCTCCCGCTGTTGAACTGCTTGATTGCCTCGGCGGCGGCGTCCTTGACCGTCTTGACTGCGTCGCTGGTCAGAATCAGCAGCGCATCCATCGTGCTCTCCGGCATCTCGAACGGAGTGACCTGCGCTATGGCTCCCAGTGCGGTCGCTGCGCTGGCGCGCACACGGGATTTGGAGTCACGGGTGGCGGTGACGTATTTTTCGGCCGCTTCCTGCAGCAGCATCGGATCCGCATCTGGTACCTTCAACCAGAGTTCCCGCGCCGCAACGTAGTCACCGGAGAGCACAGGCTCCATGAGCGTTTCGAGCGTCACACCTTCCGGCTCCGCCTTGGGAGCGCGCTCACGCTTCCGAGACCTGCGTTTTGGCGCAGCCTTGCGCTTGCGCACCTTACGCTTCTGCGTTTTCCTCTTTTCATCCCCCTTCGTAACGTGTATCTTGCGCCCGGCCCGCTCGCGCACCTTGAAGGTGCGGCTCTTGGGCAGTGGGTCGGCGTGCGGGTCGAACCCCTCCTGGTTGCGCCTGTCGGCGATGGCGGCCCCGCTCTCGCTCTCCAGCCCCGACGGCATCTCGAACTGCGGCCCCTCGTTCAGCGTCATCACGCCCGAGCCTTTCGTTCCAGTCGCCGGCATCACCGGCCGCGGGTCGAAGAAGGGCTGCTTGGCGAGCAGTGCCCGCAGGTTGCCGTTGTTGTAGGCGTCCAGCGCGATGGTGCTTGCAGTCACCTGCTTTAGCAGCTCTGACGAGCTGTCGCCGCGCACCAGCCGCTCCAGAGCGGTGAGCAGCAGCGGGTCGCTCTCCAGGAGCGCGTGAAACTCAGGCGCCACCCGCCCGATGTCGTCCCGTTTGGCCTGCAGCGCCGGGTCGCTCCCGGCCTCCGGCTGTGCAGCGCCGTCGCCGAGCAGCACCAGCTGGTGGAAGGTCTCGGCCAGGAATTCCTGCGGCGAGTAGGGCATCCGGTCGCCATGCTGCGCCTGCAGGTCCGCCTTCAGCGCACGCTCGCCCAGCGCCAGTACGAACATACATCTTGGCAGGTCGAGGAAGCCGGCCATGAATTCGAGCAGCCGCAGCAGCGACCCGGAAGCGGCCATATCGACTCCCTGCACTAGCACCACCAGCGGCGGCTGCGCGACCAGCCGCTCCAGCAGCTTGCGCATCGCGGTGTCGAACTCACGCATCGCCGCCATGCGTGCGGTGCCATGCTGCTCCTGCGACGCCAGCTCATCCAGCCCGTCGAGCAGGCGACCGGTGATTTCGAGTACTGTCGTGTCGCGTTGCGACAACTCCTGCAGCAGCAGCAGCATCTGCTGGACCAGTGGCCCCCCCAAGTCCAGCTCGGAGAGGTGCCGCCGCGCGTTGAACACCAGAACTGTCAACCCGCGCTCCTGCAGTCGCGGCTCGAGCTCGGCCAGCAGCTGCTTGCGCTCGGCGGGAGAACCCTTGTAGAGTGCAACTAAGGACGGCGGTTTGCTTGCACCGGCCATCTCTTCGAGCCGGCGAAGGGCTTCTTGCATATGGGGTTATGTCCTTGGGCAGGAAGCTGGTTCCCGCTGCCGCCGCGGGAGTCATCATCTATTTTAAGGGTTCGGGAGGAGTGGAAACTGAGTGCGGGGGTCGCATAGCCTGGCCAATCGCGCCGGACTTAAGATCCGGTTCCTCAGGGATTCGTCGGTTCAAATCCGGCCCCCCGCACCATGCCCTGCCGAGCAGAGTGAGGTGTGCCGCGGCTTATTGCTCCGGCGGCGCCGCGTCCACCACCAGCCGGTGCCGCCGTGCCGCGACGCGCCGGTAGAGCCAGCGCAACAGCCGCATCACTCCGGGGAGCCGCGAGAGCAGCCAGAGCGGCCAGCCCCACCAGACGTGGCGGCAGAGCTCCACCAGCGCGTCCGCGCCACCGAGCACGTTGTCGTCGGGCAGCAGCAGCAGCAGTTCGTCTGAGGTGGTGGCTTTGTCCGCCGCCTTGTCGTTACGGGCGAGTCGCTCGCGCACCCACTCTGCCTGCAGCTCGGCCAGCGAGAAGCCGGCGCGTTGCGCCAGCCCGCCCCAGCGGTTCGCGAGCCCGCTGCAGAAGCCGCACTCGCCGTCGTAGAGCAGCCAGCCCGCTTGCGACATCAGAAAGGCATGATGGTCCAGTAGACCATCGCCAGCGCCAGGATGGCGGCGAGAATGGCACCCCAGGCGGCGTTGCTCCAGGCCATGATTTTCGAGCCGTCAAGCGGCGGGACCGGAATCATGTTGAAGCCACCCAGGATGAGGTTGATGATTACCAGAAACTGCGCCAGCGCGCCCGCCCAGCCGAGCGGCCCAGCGGCGTTGGCGAGCAGCAGGTAGAACGGCAGCGCCGCCAGCGCGAGCGCGATGTTAGTCAGCGGCCCTACCGCGGCGATATGGCCGTGCTGCCGGTTGGTGACGTGGCCGGCTACCATCACCGCTCCCGGTGCTGCAATCAGGAAGCCAACGGCGCCCATCAGCAGCGCCAACAGCAGCCCCTTGCGGTTGCCGCGGTACTCGGCCCAGCATCCGTACTTCTGCGCCATCCACTTGTGTGCCAGCTCGTGCAGCAGGAACCCCGTCATCACCGCTGCGAACGACATCAGCAGTTTCACTCCCAGCACCGTCGGCTGCTCCAGCGCCCGGCTGAGCCCGCCAGTGAGCGCCAGCGCCAGCGCGACTGTCAGCAGCGCCACTGACTCGGCAATTTGCGATTTCTCGTAGTCGGAAAACAGCATCCCGCCCGGCCGCCGGTTTACCTGCAGCGGCTCGCCCCAGCCGGCGGCGATCGGGGAATACTCAACGCGGTAGGTCGCCTGTCGGCCCCGCGGGCTTTCACGCCACATGGGCGCGCCACCCTGCCCCCGTCTTAAGGAATTTGGCTGGCGTGTGGCGCAAGCGCTTAAGCGCACCAGTTATCGGCGCGCGTGGAGGACGAGCCGGAGCAGCTGCGCGCCCGCATCGACGCGCTGGAAGCGCAGCTAAAAGAGAAGCAGGAGGCGCACGCCACCGAAATGGCGCGGCTCAAGTCGGAGAACTATGACGCGCTGGAGGCGTCGCAGACGCGCTATCAGGGCGAGCTCGCTATCCAGCACGCAAACTTCAAGCGGCAGATTGCGGAACTGCGCGCGCGACTTGAGGCGTTTGACGCTTAATGTTAAGCCCTGCTCTCCACGGTAGGCCGGTCGCTCCCGTGGTGTAGTCCGGCCCATCATCTCGGCCTTTCGAGCCGAATACCCGGGTTCAAATCCCGGCGGGAGCACCATTCTATTACCGTACTTGCTGGAATACCTTGTCCCCCCGGCGCCATTGGCGCCGAGGGCGAGATTTGAACTCGCGAGGGAAATTTCCCACGGGCTTTCCAAGCCCGCGCAATTCCGGGCTATGCGACCTCGGCGCGGCGGCGCCACGTCGCTCCCGCTTTAGAGACTTGTGGACCGGCACACTTATACGGCAGGAGTCGCGTCTGAGGAAACTGCGCGTGGGGTAAACTTGAAACCGGATGAGAAGAAGAGGCTGGATTCGGTCGTCGAGATGCTCAAGGCTATCTACTACCCGGGTCACCACACCACCGCGCAGCGAGTCATAGAGCGGCACCTCATCCGCGAGTTCGGTTACAGGCCCCGCGAGGCGACCTACTTCGGCTCCAAGGTAGTCGAGGCACTGTGCGAGCTGGAGATGCTGTCGCAGGCGCCCGAGGACACGACGCGCAATACTCTCTGGCGCGTCGACCTGCGCAAGCTCAACAACTACGCCGGCTGAAGCCGGTCCAGGATTGCACCGGCCAGCGTGCGCTTGTTTCCGCTCGCCTTTTCGGCACCTTTCCGTGAAACCAGCACCACCCGTGCCGCTTCCGCTTCCATCGCCTCTGTCGTATTGGCCACAACCAGATCGGCGTACTCCAACGGGGCTTCGGCTTTTTTTATTAACTCATCGTCGGAAACAGCGTCGGCCAGCTTGAACGCCACCAGCTTCCCTGAATGTGCCCTGCGCAGCAATGGCAGCAGCTTCGGCGCCGGCTCCAGCTCGAGGCTCACCCGCTGGCCCGAGGCAATCTTGCCCGACTGTCGCGCCGGCCGGAAGTCAGCCAGCGCTGCCGGTAGCAGGATTGCGTCCCACGCACCCAGCGACTCGACCCGGTCGGCCAGCTCCTGCAGCGTTGTGAACCGCTCGAGCGGAATCCAGTCGCCCGGGGCAACCGTTGCCGACCCGAGCCAGAGCGCAACATCGGCGCCGCGCGCGAACGCCACCTCGGCCAGCGCGACTGCCATCCTGCCGCTGGAGCGGTTCCCCAGCACGCGCACGTCGTCGAGCGGCTCAGCGGTGCCACCGCCGATGACCAGTATTCGCTGGCCAGCAAGGTCGCGCTGGCCGGCGAGGTGGCAGGCCCACGCCGCGACGGTTTCGCGCGCCGGCAGCTTGGCTTTGCCTTCTTCCAGCACGGGGTCGAGCACCGTCGCGATTTTCCGTGCGGAACGCAGGTTTTCCTGCACCACGGGCGACTGCACCATTTTTCCATCCATCGCAGGCGCAATCAGCAGTGGAACGCTGGTGCCGAGCAGTGTCAGCGCGAAGAGCGTAGGGGGGGTGTCGCCGATGCCGTGCACAACCTTGGCGAGCGAGGAGGCAGTGCAGGGGGCAATGACAAGCAGGTCGGCGTCAGCCGTAACGTGTTCGACCTGTCCCGTGATTTCGGTGACCGGCGGCCGCCCGCACGCAAATTCCAGCGCCTTGCGGCCGACGAGTTCTAGCGCCGCCGCCGAAGCGACAATGCGCACTTCGGCGCCGTGTCGCAGCAGCTCGCGCGTTAGCCCGACGGCCTCGACCGCCGCGACCGAGCCAGTGACAGCCAGCCAGACGGTGCGGTCGGCGAGGGCGGTGCTGCGCTGCGCGACATTGCGTGAGGGGTGTTTCATGCCAGCTCCCCCACGGCGCGCTTATAAGAATCCAGCACCAGCTCGACACGCGTCTCGATGGCCTGCCACGCTGTGGCTAGCGAGCTGCCGCGCAGGTAGAACGCGCTTGCCGGTGGGCCGCCATCGGCGGCGCGGCAGCGCGCTAGCATCCCCAGCGCCAGCAGCCGGTTGACATGCCGGTAGGCGGTCGGCCGCGTCGTGCGTGCCCACGCCGCCACTTCCTCGGCGCTCCACGCTCGCTCGGGTCGTTGCAGGAAGCAGCCGTCGAGGATGCGAAACGGTAACGACTCGGGGTAGGGCAGGTGGTGGGCTGAAAGATAGCCGATGCCGGCGCCCAGCCGCCCCAGCTGCTGCGATGATTCCTCGCTGGTGGGGGGGAGCTCGCGCAGCTCCATGTCGAACGGATCTTCCTTCTCGACGGAGACCATCCCATCCGGCAGCGGGCTGCTTCCACTGCCGTACTCGACTGCCAGTCGCTGCACTGCCAGGCGGTAGTCGGCCAGGCAAGTACGCACCCTGGCCTCGACCGCCTCCCACGCCAGTGGCAGCGAGTGGTGCCAGAGCCGCACCCGCTTGGGGTCGTCCGCCTTGCCGGGGAAATCCTCGGTCAGCAGCCCCAGCTCGCGCAGCCACTGCAGGTGGCGGTAGACAGCCTGCACCGGCACTTCCAGCGCTTCGGCCAGCTCGGCAGTGGTCCAGCCCCGCTCAGGTTGCGGCAGCAGGCAGTGGGTGAAGAGCCGCCGGCCCACGACCGCACGCTGCCGCTTGGCCAGCCGCGGACTGTCGCTGCCCAAGAAACCGATTGCTTGCAGGAACTGGTGTACCAGCGCGCCCTGCTCGCTGCCGGGCGCGGGCGTCAGGCCGCGCAGTCGCAGCCGGAACACTCAGCTCCACCCCTTCTCGCCCAACTTTTCTAAGATGAGCGCCTTGAACCGCCGCGCCTTCTGGTTGCCCGGGTTGAGCGCCAGCAACCGGTGCAGGTCCCCCATCGCTTCGCTCAGGCTACCGTCCTGATAGAGCAAGTCGGCGCGTTCCCACAGCGCTCGGGCATTTTCAGGGTCGCTCTCGAGGATGCGGGTCAGCGCCATCTGTTCCAGCTCGGGCTTCCGCTGCAGCCGGTACACCTGCGCCAGTTTCCACCACCCCTCCTTCAGCCCACGCTGGTACTGCACCGCGCGTGAGTAGCCCATCTCGTCGGCCCGCTCGAAATCCTCCAGGCTCAGGTAGATGTCGCCGCGCGCCATGTAGGGGGCGGGATTTTCGGGATCCAGGGAAATCGCCTGCTCCAGCGCCTTGAGCGCCTCACGCACCTGCCCCTGCCCCGCCAGTACCCGCCCCAGCCCCAGGTAAGCGGGCGCCGGGTCGCACCCCAGCTCGAGCCCGGTCTGGAACGCCTCCGCAGCAGGCTCCAGCTCCTGCAACCGCTCGCGCGCCTGCCCCAGCGCCAGCCACGCCTCGGGGAAGGCATAGTCCAGCTCGGTCGCCTGCGCGAAGCATCTAGCGGCACCGCCCCACTCGCCCAGCCGACGGTAGAGTACGCCTTTGTCATACCAGAGCTGCTCGTCCTGCGGGGCAATCTCGAGCGCCATCGAGAAGTAGATGATGGCGCGGTCGTACTGCCGGTGGCGCAGCAGCGCCCTCGCCTTGGCGGCCCAGAGCCGCTCGTCCTCCAGCAGCATCCCGTCCTGCTGCGCGCGGCGCATGACGCGGTTGGCCGCCTCCAGCGCCGCTGAGGGGTGCCCCTCCTCCAGTGCCTGCTCGACCTCGGCCAGCATCGCCCACCGCGCTTCGCGGTCGCTCCGGCGCAGCAGGAACAGCATCCCGCTGCCCGCCATCGCCAGCCCGCCGCCTAGCAGGCCACCGCCGGCCATTTCGGGCGCTATAAGCCAGCCGATGCAGCCCAGTCCCGCCAAATAGCAGCCCAGCACGAAACCAGCGAGCTGGTAGCGCCGGTGGTGCAGCCCCGCCATCCCCAGCCCGAGCAGCAGCAACGGAGGCAGCAGTGCTATCGTGCCAGGTTGCAGTACCACCAGCAGCAGTATGGCGCCACCGCCGAGCGCCATCGAGACGCCCAGCATGAGCTGGCTGCGCGGTAGCAGCCCCAACCCGTGCAGCAGCAGTATCACACCCAGCCCGCCTAGCGCCGTTGCGGCGGCAGCCACCCACGACAGCGCGAGCCAGATTCCACCCCCGGCGCCTGCGATGCCGCCCAGCGCTAGGATGATGCCGGCGGCGAGTGTGTCGCCCGGGCGGCGGGGGCCAGTGTGCAGGTTCAGCATCAGCAGCAGGCCCAGCCCGCTCCAAGCCAGCAGCAGCCCGCCGGCGGCAGCGCCAGCCAGCCGCAGCCACCCCAGCTCGGTGGCACGCCAGACTGCCAGGTAGGCCCACGTCAGCGCCAGCAGCGCCAGCGCCAGCAGCACCGTATCGCGGCTCCGCCCGCGCAGCGCGTCGCGCATGCTATCCAGTATTCGTACTGGCATCCCACGCATTCCTGCCTCGTCAGCAGCCATGTAAAGCCTTACTGCTGATATATTGCAATTATTAAGACTGCCTCATCTCCACACGCAGCTTGCTCGCCGCCAGCGCCAGCGCCTGCACAACCGCCCCGGGAGTCTCTCCAGCGCCAAAGATGAAGCCGAGGTACGTTCCTCCCTCGGGCGGCGGCACCAGCCTCTGCCCGCGGTGTGCGGTGATACGGACCCCGGTCACGCCCTCCACCACCTCGGCCGCGCTCTGCCCCTCGACGACACGCAGTTTTCCCGCTCGCGGGGGGTAGAGCATGCGCACCCCCACCGCACTGCCGTCGCGCTCCAGCGGCGGCAGTTCGCGGCCGAGTGCCCGCCGCAGCAGAATCTCTTCGAGTGCCATTCCGGAAAAGCGCAGCACGCTGGCGCAGAGCCCGCCAATCGAGCGGCCGGCGATTTCTATCACCCATGCCTCCCCGTTGTACAGTCGTAGCTCAGCGTGGATAGCTCCCTCGCTGAGGCCGAGCGCTGCGGCGGCACGCTGAACGGTTGCAACCAGCCGCCGCCGCTCCTTCGGTGAGAGCGTGGCGGGTGCGACGTACGTCTCTTCGGGGAAGAACGGCCCTTCGCTCAGGCCGGGCTTGTCGAAGATTTCCAGGATTTCGACCGCGCCATTGCACGCCAAGGCTTCGAGCGCTACCTCACGGCCCGGAATATAGCGCTCGACCACTACGCCGTCGCCCGCCAGACGACCGACCGTCGGCTCCGCCAGCAGCGCGCGCAGCCGCGCGAGCGCAGCTGTAAACTCATCGGAGTCGTTGGCACGGATGACCCCCTGTGACGCCGCCAGCCGGCGCGGCTTCAGGACGCAGGGGAAGCCGACCACCGCCGCGCCGGCACGCGCGTTTCCACCAGCCGCCAGCTCCCGCGCTACCTCCACAGGATCATCGCCGTCGGAGACCAGTCGCCACGCAGGCTGCGGTAGGTTCGCCGCTCCCAGCACCTCGCGGCAGCGCAGTTTGTCGCGTGCCGCTGCTACCGCTTCCCGGGAGTGGTGTCTCAGCCCCAGCTGTTCTGCAATGGCCGCCGCGGCTTCGGTGGCGCCGTCATCCACGGCTAGCACTGCCTGCAGCGGATGCTGGTGGGCGAAGGCGCTCGCCTGCTCCGCGGCTGCCTCAGGCCTGCTGAAATCCAGGGTCAGCAGCTCCGCCGGCCGCAGTTCTTCCAAAGTGGAGGGTTCCTCGCTGGCGATGGTGACTGCGACGCCCAGCGCGCGCGCGGCATCGCTGAATGGGGCGGCGCGGTAGGTGGTGGTAGGCACCAGCAGCAGCAGACGGTCCATCCCGGTAGCAGGCTGCGGTGTCTATTTGCTGGCGCCGCAGGCGCTGCAGCCGCCACCGTCGCCGCCACCGCCGCCCGCCTTGCCACCGCCGGCACCCTTGCCAGGCTCGAAGTATGGGTTCTCACCCTGCGCGTGGTCGGTGACGTCGACGACCTCCTGAATTTCAGGGACTTTCTGCCGCAGGTAGGATTCGATACCGTGTTTGAGCGTCACGTCGGCCATGCCGCACCCCTGACAGCCGCCGCCCATCTGGACGAACGCCTTGCCGTCCTCGATCCGCTGCAGGGTGACGACGCCGCCATGGTTGGCGATACTGGGGTTAATTTCGTTGGTAAGGACGGCCTGCACACGTTCGAACAGCTCTTTGCCTCCCACCGGGGTGATGTCGCCCACGGCTGGCTCGCCGCTGGCGATTTGCGCGCGGATGGCGTTGCCGATTTCCTTGCCGATTTCGGGCCATGCCGCGTCTCCCTGTTTCGTAACGCTCACGGTGTCGCGTGCGATGCTGACCGCGCCGACGTTCGGCAGCGCGAAGAGTGCTTCGGCCAGCGGCGCTCCCTCGGCTGCCGCCGCGGAGCTGAAGCTTGCGTTCCCAGCGTGCAAACTGCGGTCGACGACAAAACGACACACCTGCGGGTCGGCGGTCGGCTCGCCGCGAATTCGGATATCAGACATCCTGCGAGGGGTTGGGTTGCCGCGCTATTAAGCTATCTGTCCCCCGACCCTGTAGCAGCTCCAGACTCGGTTCGGCACAGCAGTACCAGCTCTCGCTGAGCCGCGGTCCCGGAGTCGCCCCTACTGGCAGTGGTGGTGCCTGCCCTGCCGTGGAGCGCGCCAGGCTCCAGAGCGCGTGGAACACCGCAGCGTCATCGCCCCCCTGTTCGGCGACTGCGACCGCCTCGCGGTGCAGTGCGTCGAGCCGCGAATCGGGGTGCTCCCAGCGGTAGCCAAAGTCCCCCGCACGAAGCTCGCGCAGGTGCGGTACCATCTGAGGGTGTTCGAGCAGCGCCGACTTGGGCGGCAGCAGCAGCCGGATGGTGAATTGCACCGGCTCGATGGCCCCTACCAGCGCGTTGGCAGCGGCAAATTCGAACAGCTCTAGGTAATCGTCGAGCGTCGTCCACGGCGTGAAGGCAACCAGCGATGGCCGTAGCGTAATCCCCGCCGCGCGCGTTACTGCCAGCGCCTGCTCGACGTCAGCGCGCGTGTGCCCCTTGTCGAGGATTTCTAGCACATGGTTGCTGAGTGACTCGACCGCCGTGACGATGAACAGGCAGCCGCACTCTGCCAGTTGCGGGAGCAAGTCGGCGTGGTTAACCAGGTGCTCGACCTTGGCAGTGATGTCAAAAGTCAGCAGCGGGAACTCCGCATGCAGCGCTTTAACCACCCGCAAGGCGTGACGTGGTCCGTTCAGGAAGTCGGGGTCGCCGAAGGTGATATGCTGTGCCCCCGAAGCCACTTGTGTGCGTACCTGCTGCAGCACGTTCTCGACGGGGACGGCAAAGAAGCGGCCGTTGTAAACCGGCGTGACCGGGCAGTGGCGGCAGGTGTACTTGCACCCCCGTGTCGCCTCGGCGAAGCCCGCCGGGGCGGAGTGGCCGTTGTTCAGCAGCTCCGCATAATTCCCCGTAAGGCCACTCGCGTCGGGAATCGGGTAATCCTGCCGCGCCAGTAATGGCGCTGCGACCGCGGCAGGCGCTTCGCCTCGCGCCAGCGCCTGCGCTAACGCGACCAGTGCCTGCTCCGATTCGCCGCCAAGGCAGCTGTCGGCAAGGTTTCCAAGCAGCCATTCGCGGTTTAGCTGCGCGTAGAGCCCGTGGAAGCAGATGTGCGCCGCTGCGTTCAGCGAGCGGATGCGCTGTGCGACCGGCACCCCCAGCCGCAGTGCGGTGTGCATCGGGACCGAAATCGCGACCAGCTTCGCGGCGCGCACCGCCACCTCGTCCAGTTCGCAGATGGCAAGGTCAATTGCCTTGGGCGCAAAGCCGGCGCGCCGCAGGAACGCCGTTGGCCAGGTGATGCCGGCTGGGACATGCCCCAGCTCGTAGCAGGAGAGCAGCAGGATGTCGCCGTCGCCGTGCAGGTTGCCCGCGTCGACGCTCAAACCTCAAACGCCGCCGCGTCGCCCGCTGCGTCGCCAATGGCGCGCAGCCGCGCAAACTCGTAGATGCCGGTGTTGTGCCCGTCACTGAAGTCGAACCGCACCGCGTAGCGGCCGATACTGGCGGTCGAGGCGACCACGATATCGGTCGGAATCTGTTCCGGCTGCAGTAGCTTCTCGCCCGAGAACTCGTCAACGCAGCCGGCGCAGGGGCATTCGCTGCGCAGCGTGTGCGCCGGGATGACCTGCTCGGCACCGTCGCGCCACTTCACCTGCACTGCGCCGCCCGCGGCGATCGCCAGCTCCTGCGGTGCGGCGGGGTTGAGGGCCTCGCCCAGTGCCGTTGCGGAAGCACGCGCCATCGCCTCGCCCGCAAGTGCCCTGAAGATGTCGCCGATTTCGCCCTTCGCGATTGGCTCGCCGGCGTCCATCGCCGCGGCGATGCTGGAGTTGAGCGGGATGCGCGTCAGCAGTGGAATGTCCAGTTTCTGCGCCGCGGCCGCACCGCCGCCTTCGCGGAAGATGGGGTCGTTGTGGCCGCACTCGGGGCAGTGGTAGTAGGCCATGTTCTCGACGATGCCCAGAATCGGCACCTTTACCTGCTGGAACATGCGCAGCCCCTTCTCGGCGATAGTGTGCGCCACGTCCTGCGGCGTGGTGACGATGATTGCCCCGGATAGCGGCACTGCCTGGGTAAGTGTCAGCTGGATGTCGCCCGTTCCCGGCGGCAGGTCGACAAAGAGATAATCGAGCTCGCCCCACGCCACTGTTCCGAGGAACTGCTGCACCAGCTGCGACGCAATCGGCCCGCGCCACACTAGCGGCGTTTCCTCCGTGGTCAGGAATCCCATCGACATCACCTTGAGACCGTGCGCTACGACCGGCTCAATGACTCCCTGCTGGCTTCCCGCCAGGCTATGGTCACGCAGGCCGAGCATCGCCGGCACTGACGGACCGTAGACGTCGATGTCCAGTATCCCGATGCGTGCACCGGCCTGCGCGCAGGCAAACGCCAAGTTGACTGCGACGGTCGACTTGCCGACGCCGCCCTTGCCGCTCGCTACAGCGATAATCTGTTTCACCTGCGCCAGCGCGGCGGGCGTCGTCGGAGCTTCGAGCGCCGGAAGCCGCGGCACTTCCCACGCCGTTTCGATATCAACTTTGTCGACCCCGTCGAGTGCCAGCAGCGCGTCGCGGCACTGCTTCGCCAGTGCGTCGCCGTGCGGGGACGCGGGCGACGGCAGCCGCAGCGTGAAACGCACGCGGCTGCCGCTGGCGGCCAGCCCGTGCACGTAGCCCAGGCTGACGACGTCCCGCTTCAGCAGCGGGTCCCGGACTGCGCGCAGCGCTTCCTCGGCTCCCATGGGCGGCGCCACGGGGCGCGCGTCGTCTTTGGAGTTTTTCATCAAAAAAGTGGTTGACGGCGAACCCGGTTTCCCGTGGGCTCTCGCACCACAGTACCGCCGGGAACGCTGGTGGGCTTAACTTCCGTGTTCGGGATGGGAACGGGTGAACCCCACCGCTATGGCCGTCAGACCGTCGGCTTGACCTTGGGGGGGTATTTAGAATTTGGCGCCCAGCAGCCGTTTCAGGCCTCGGCGGCCGCTTCGCGCACCTGCCGGATGCGTTCGGACGCTTCACGGCGGGCGACGCGCTCCTGCCGCCGTGACTCGACGCGCTCCATGATAAGCTTCATGTACATCGCGTCGTGCTCCATCAGCGGCGAGTCAGAAATCATGACCACGTCGTAGTTGTTCTCGAGGATGACCTCGGCCAGGTGCTCGAACTTGATTTCACCCTTCTTGACCGGCGCGTAGTGCCGCTCGTTGCCGTCAATGTCGAACTCGATCCCCGAGAAGTGGCAGTAGAACTCCTGGAGCCGCAAATTGGTTTTAAAGAAGTCAAATACCTTCTTGAAACTCTCACGGTCGTTGAGCCAGCGGTTGCCGCGCGCGTGGAGGTGTGGCCAGTTGATGATTGGCACCAGCCCGCGCACCCGCTGGCAGAGCTCGGTGATTTCGCGCAGCGTGCCGAACAGGTCTGGCCGCCCTGACAGTTCAACACCAATGCGAGGGCGGTAATTATGCTGCAGGTAGTGGTTGCGCAGCCCCCGGAACATCAGTACCAGCGCCTCGATTGCCTCGCGCGAGGAATGGTCGTGGTACGGCCCGACATGGGTGACAATCGTGCGCGCACCTATGCGAGTACCGATTTCGCCGGCGAACTGCAGGAACTTGCTGGACTTGTTGCGCATGTAGCCGTTGCCGAGGAAATCCATGTAGTAGGGCGCGTGGATTGCCATGTAGATGTCGAGCGAGTGGGCAATCTCGCCCAGTTCCTCAAAATCATCCACCTCGTTCACCGCCTTGCCGCGCACCAGCTGGATTTCCATTGCGTGCAGTCCTAGTGCGTGAATGTCCTCGATGCCGTCGCGGATAGTGCGTCCCTTGCACGAGAGCGGTATCCCTGCCGGCCCGAAGCGAATCATAGTTCGGCCCGCAGGTCGGGGTTCTATTTTACCTGTTGGCCGTTTTTATAACGGAGCGCTGACTGCCGCGGCCGTGAGCGGTCCCGAGCGGGAAGTGAAGTGGCAGCAGCGCTGGGCCGACGCGCGGCTCTTCGAGGCGGAGCCCGACCCGCAGCGGGAGAAATATTTCGTCAATTTCCCGTATCCCTACGTCAACGGCTACCCGCATCTGGGCCACGGTTTCACACTGCTACGCGCCGAGATGATGGCGCGCTACCAGCGCATGCGCGGGCGCAACGTGCTGTGGCCCTTCGCGTTCCACTGCACTGGCACCCCCATCGCCGCCGCGGCGCAGCGTGTCGCCGAGCAGGAGCCGAGCCAGCTGCGCGCACTGGAGCAGATGGGCATCACCGGCGAGCTGGCGGCATCGCTGGCGGAGCCGCAGGCGTGGTTCGAGCATTTTCCGGAGCGGTTCCAGGAGGACCTGCGGGCGCTGGGGCTGGCGGTCGACTGGCGCCGCAGCTTCATCACCACCGACCAGAACCCGGCCTACGACACCTTCATCCGCTGGCAGTTCAACCGCCTGCGCGAAGGTGACTACCTGCGCAAGGGCTCGTTCCCTGTCGTCTGGTGTCCCGAGCGCGAGACGGTCGTTGGCGACCACGACCGCGTCTCGGGCGAGGGTGAGACGCCTCAGGAATACTGCCTGCTCAAGTTCCGGGGCGATGCGGGTACGCTGGTCGCGGCAACGCTGCGGCCCGAGACGGTTTTCGGGCAGACCAACCTGTGGGTTGACGGCAGCGGCACCTACGCGCGTGCCCGGGTTGATGGCGAGGCATGGGTCTGCTCGCTGCAGATGCCGGCCAAGCTGCGGCTGCAGGGCCACGAGGTC
>JAKURS010000030.1 GCA_022449705.1 Candidatus Poseidoniia archaeon
CGCCGCCTTCAAGCGGCTGCGGGTCGACATCGGCCCGGCTGGGGCGGACGCTCCGGAAAAGATTGAGCAGGCGCAGATGGCTTCAGGAATGGTGCACGTCACGCTGGGCGACGTTTCGCGCATACTGGGAGCCAAGTTCTGATGGTCAAGATCGTCAACACCAGCGGCAAGCGTAAGACCGCGATTGCGCGCGCCACCTTCCGTTCCGGCAAGGGGCGGGTGCGCATCAACCGCAAGCCGGTCGAATACTACCAGCCGGAACTGGCGCGGCTCAAGATTATGGAGCCGCTCGAACTGGCAGGCAACCGCATTAACCGCGTTGACGTCGCGGTCAATGTGCAGGGCGGCGGCGTGATGGGGCAGGCGGAGGCAAGCCGAACCGCGATTGCACGCGGACTGGTCAACTGGTTCAAGGATGAGGAATTGCGCGCGCTATTCATGAGCTACGACCGCGCACTGCTGGTCAATGACACGCGACGCAAAGAGCCCAAACACCCTATGGGGCGCGGGGCGCGCGCAAAGCGACAAAAATCATACAGGTGAGAAAATGATGATACCCGTCCGCTGTTTCACCTGCAACAAAGTCATCGGTGGCCACTACGAGGAGTTCTGCGAGCGAGTCGCAAAGGGCGAAGATGCCGCCACTGTCATGAATGATCAGGGCATCGAGCGCTACTGCTGCCGCCGCATATACATGGCCCACACCGACCTGATTGACGAAGTGCTGCCCTACGACTGATTTTATTACGACCGCAGCATGGCCGCGAGCAGGGCCCGTGGGGTAGCTTGGCATCCTTGACGGCTGGGGGCCGTTAGACCCCGGTTCAAATCCGGGCGGGCCCACCAGAACATGGGGTTCCAGCGCCACCGCTGCGCATATCCCTAAACCCGCCCGGCACTGCACCGCAATGCGCTCGCACCTCCCCAGTCCGGCGCTCCAGCTGCTGCGCACGCCGCTGGCGGAACCGGGCGGCGACGGACTCGCCAGGGAACTGGTGGAGCTCTGCCGCTACGAGCCGGATCTCCACATCTCGTCGCTGCACATCGCTGCCAGTATCCTCCGGGCGTGCGAGGGGCGGGTGGCACTCCATCGCGGCGCGCTGGTGGGTGCGGTCTTCCTCTATCCTCGTAGCGCAGGATGGCTCGAAATCGGGACCTTAATCGTGCATCGTCGCCACCGCGCCCACGGGCTGGGGCAGTTGCTCCTCGCCTCACTCATCACGGGGCGGACGCGGCTGCTGGCAACGACGCGCATCCCCGGCTTGGAGCGGCTGCTGGCGCGGCTGGAGTTCCGGCGGGGGCGCATGTTCGACCTGCCACGGCCGGTGGTGGCATCAATGCTGCTCAATCGCACCTACCGCGGCCTCCAACTGCTCAAACACCGGCCGGCGCATTTCGGCCACCAGCTGCGCTACAGCAGCGACTACCGGTTCTGGGTGCGGCGGTGAGGTGGTGATTCCCCCAGCGCCCGTGCCGCCAGTTCCAACGCACCGACAAGTGCCGAATCATCACCCAGCGCTGGTGCGATAACCTCCGGTAGCGGCGTGAAACCCTCAACCAACTGCTCCAGCCGCTGCTCGACCTCTTCGCGCAGTCCAGCACGCTTCATCACCCCGCCTCCAAGCACGATGGTGTCCGGCATCGTAACAGAGGATATGGCGAGCAGTCCCTGTGCCAGCAGTTCCAGCTCGACGGCCCAGACGGGGTGGTCATCCGGCAGTGCATCGGCCGGTATGCCACTGCGTACCGCCAGCGCTGGTCCCGATGCAAGGCCTTCCCAGCAATCACTGTGTGTGGCACAGACGCCGGAGAAACTGCCGTCATGCGGCACGCGCAGGTGGCCCATCTCAGGATGCATCTGCCCATGGTGGACACGGCCATCGACAGCTAGCCCCCCACCGATGCCGGTACCGACGGTTACGTATGCAAGCGTTCCGCGCCCACCCAGTTGAAGCTGCTCACCCAACGCGGCGGCGCCGACATCAGTCTCGAGCACAAATTTATCCGCAAGAGGTTGGAATGGTGATACAACGTCGACCCCGTTCCAACCTGGCTTGCTTTCCGCCAGCAGCTGACCGAAGTCAGCCGCCCCGGAGTCGAGTCGCAGTGGGCCGAAGCTGGCAATGCCCATGGCCCTGAACGGCCCGAACTCGTGTAACCGCTCGGCGAGCGCCGCCAGTGTCGGCTGCGGGTCACCGGTCGGGATTTCGAAGCGTTCGACCACCGCGCTCGCCGTTCCCGTGGCGATCCGACAGCGCGTGCCGCCCAGCTCGACCGCCGCCAGTCCGCCCATGAAAGCGCAGTTCCGACCGTTAATAAGTGGGGAGTACTAGCGTGTCATGTTCACCTACGCTGCCTGCGCCGAGGTCCCTTTGCCGCCCGGGGCGGTGCAAGACTGGTGGACCGATTTCAAGCAGGATGACCATGCCGACTTCCTGCCGTTCGCCAGCGTTACGCGCAGGATAATCTCGCGGCGACCGAGAATGGTGCTGCTGGTTGACGAGGCACGGCTGTGGGGATTGCGGCTGCACGTCCCGGCGCTGGTGCGGCTGACCCCGTGCGGCTTCCATGTCCGTGGCCGCTACCCACTGGTAGACGCGCACTACGGCTACCGTTTCGTGCCTTGCCAGGTGGGGACGCGTATCCTGCTGGTCGCGCTGATCAGACTGCCGCAGCCGTTGGAGTGGCTGCTGCCGGCGGCACTGCGCGTCTCCGCACTGCTGTTGGGGCTCGAATACCCGCTCTATGACCTGCACTTCCACCTGCGACAAATGCTCGCGGAGGGCGGCCGCAGCGACAGGGATGCGCCTCGCCCACGCCGGCTCGTGCGCTAGGGCTGCTGCGCCGGGCTGATTCAGTCATCGCGCGTCCCGCGACGCCCGCCGTGACGGTAGCGGCTGTAGCTGCGCTTTGCCTTGCGATCACGCTTCGTGACGCGCTTGCGCTCGGCCGTTTCCTGCTCGGCTTCGTCTTCTCCGGGCTCGTTCTGCTCGTCCTCGGCCACAGCAATCCAGAGATGACAATGCTTAAGCGTTAAGGACACCTCTCAACGATGCTGCGGGGGTCGCATAGCTCGGCCAATTGCGCCAGGCTTAGGACCTGGTCCTTTAGAGGTACGAGAGTTCAAATCTCTCCCCCCGCACCACCATTTAATTCTATCCCATTCTGATGGCTTATATCCGCTTATTTCCCCAGAATCTCCTTCTTCATCTACTTGTAATCGTCGTCAGTCCACCTAAAGTATCTTTCGTAGTTGCTAACGGAACAATAACCTCTTTCTTTCTTCGAGATCTAAGTAAAATATCTACCCAGAATTTGTATCCTGCACCTATTGATAACGCAAGTCCAATAATGAACGCAGCAATCATAGAAAGTACGCCGATAAGCATAAAAATCAAGGCGAGGAATCCAGTAAAATAGATACTATAAAAGATGAGAAAGATGCCACCTATACCCAGTATTATAATTACTGCTAAATATTTAGCAATTCCACGAAGGAACTCAATGCCATAATTAACTGCTTCATCAATATTTACCTAATGCGCCATACTTAACGCATTGTTCCCTCATCTATAATGCACTTTCCCCAGACACCGGAAGAGTAATCCTGTGAAGTTGGCTGCCCACGCACGCGCAGGGAGGGATTCGAACCGGCGTACCTCTAAAGGACCAGGTCCTAAGCCTGGCGCAATTGGCCGAGCTATGCGACCCCAGCGCCTGTGCTCCACGGCCAGCGCACTTATTAGCGCTACAGCCTGCGCCGGCATGGCCCGCAAGCGCAAGGCAAGCGAAAAAGGTGAGCCGCATCTCGACGACGTTGTCGAGAAGGCCGAGGATACTGCAAGCAACGCAATCGACACCGCCGAGGCGGTCGCCACGCTGGCAATCGAGGCTGGCGCCGAGGTAGCCCGCAAGTCAAAGAAAATTCTGAAGGGGGCAGCCCGCAAGGCGATTAGCACTGGTGGCAAGGTAGCTGCGGCTGCGACCGAGAAAACGGCCAAAGGAGCTGCTGTCGCGGCGGACGTAGCAGCGGACGTCATCGAGAAAGTCACCGATGTAGCTGCCGATGCCAGCGAGGTCGCGCTTGAAAGAGGCAGCGAGCTTGCTGCGGACGCCGCAGAGATGGGAGCTGGTGTCGTCAAGCAGGCGGCGCGCAAGGGAGAGGAACTGGCTGGGATTGCCAGTGATTTGGGCGGCGTCGCCGTCGAACAGGCAGCGCATGTAGCCGGGGACGCACTGGAAATCGCTGCAGACGCGGGTTCCAGTGCCACCGAAAAGGCGCGAGGCGCTGCCGACGCAGCGCGTGAAGGAGCCAGTATCGCAGCTGGCATAGCGGTCGAGGCAGCAAAAAGCGCCGCCGACGTTGCTGAGAGCGCGGCTACTGCCAGTGCAGCAGCAGTGAAAGGAACCGCCGAGGCTGCGGGTCACAAAGCGGGAGAGGCGGTCGCAATCGCACATGATAAGCTGTGGCCTACCTATGGTGTGTTTGTCGCAGTGATTGTTAGAAAGGCTCTCTCCAGCGCCGCCGACAAGGGGCGCGATAATGTACGCGATGACGAATGGTTCCGCGGACATGTCGTCAACCGTACCTGGGAGCTGCTACCACTACCAGTACGACTCGCGGGCAAGGAAAGGCTGCGCTGGGAGCAGGTTATGTTCAAGCTGCGCGACCAGGTACTCACCGATGACGAGGGCGCGATGGCAGTCAGCAAGCAGGACAAGTCGCTCGTCCGTTCCGCTATCGAACGGATGCTGGGCCGTAAGGGGTGAGCCACTGGCTGCGCTGACAGTAAGCTCACTCTCAAAGGACTACGGTGATGTTCAGGCGCTGCGTGAGGTCAGCTTCAGCGTTGAGACAGGCGACTTCTTCGGTTTACTCGGGCCGAACGGAGCCGGCAAGACCACACTGCTCAAGGTGCTGACGGGACAGATTCGCGCCACCAGCGGCAAGGCCGAGGTACTCGGCCTGCCGGTCGAGCAGCAGCCGCTGGAGGTACGTAGTCGCGCCGGCATTGTTCCGGAGCAAGGAACGCCTCCCAGCTTCCTGACGCCGCGAGAGGTGCTCGAGCTGGTCGGCGCCATCCGGGGCTGTGAGATTGAGATTGAATGGTGGCTGGAGTTTTTTGAGTTCGAGGAGACGGGAGGTCGCATCTGCCGCACGCTTTCGCGCGGACAGCGGCAGAAAGTGCTGCTGGCGGCGGCGTTTGTTGGGCAGCCGGAGGTACTGTTTCTGGACGAGCCGTTCAGCAACCTGGACCCGCTGGTGCAGGCGAAGGTGCGCGACTGGCTCAGGGAATATGTCGCTGGGGGTGGGACGGTGTTCCTGAACACCCACATGCTCGAGAACGCCGAGCGGCTCTGCAACCGTGCCGCGATAATCCACCGCGGCCGCATCCGCTCACTCATCGAGCTGGAGCATCTGCGGTCGCAGGGCACGACACTCGAGGCACTGTTCCACGAGATGGTGGCGTGAACCGGCTACTGCTCTGGCGCATGCTGCAGGAGGAGGTGCGGCTCAACAGCAGCTTTGCCAGCCGGCGCGGTTTCTGGCTCTTTCCGCTGCTGGTCGCCGGTGCGGGGCTGCTCGCCACCGTGCTGGCGGCGGAGCTGACCACCGGCGTGCCATACCGCGACGTGCTGGTGGGACTGCATTTCAGCTTCCTGTTCTACGGCCTTTTCACCGGCGGGCTGGCGTTCTTTGGTAGTGACTTCCTGGAGCGCATCTTTGGCCACTACGCACTGGTCACCAACCTGCCGGAGACACAGCCGCTCTCGTACCAGCGCGTGATGGGCATCTACTTCTGCAAGGAACTGGCATTCTACGCACTCTTCACTTTCGTCCCGTTGATTTTCGGCGCGCTGCTCGGCACCAGCTGGAGCTTCATCGCGCCCGAACGCATGCTGTGGCTGTTGGCAAGCCTGCTGCCGTCATTCTGCGCTGGCCTCGCAGCTGCTTTCCTGGTCGCCAGCCTCTACCGCCGCTCGCTCTACTGGGCAATCACAGGTGGAGGTGCGATGTTACTGATGCTCGGTGCGATGCTCGCGAATGGCGGGCCGCCGCAGCTCGTGTGGTATCTAGACGGCAGCCCGCCGCTACTGCTCGCCTGGGGGCTGGCACTGCTGCCGGCGCTGGTGGCGACGCTGCTAGTGGGTGAGTTCCACGAGCAGGCGCTGCCGCCGGCGCAGGGCTACCGCGAAGAGTATGCCGGGATGCTGGCCAGCAGCGAGTGGAGCCACCGCTGGGCCATCCCTGCCATCGTGGCGAAGGAGCGACTCGACCTGCAGCGGTCGCGCACCGGCATCAAGATGCTTTTCTCGTTCGCGGTGCCGCTGACGATGCTGGTATTCGTCAATTGGTTCCTTGACCGCGGGCTGCCGCTCGAAATCGAGTTCAATACCATCTTCTGGGGCGTAATGGTTGGCTTCTTCGGGACGATGCTCTACTCCTGGCTCAATACCATGGATGACAGCGAGTTCTACGCGACGCTGCCAATTCAGGTACCGGACCTGGTTCGGGCGCGGCTGGTACTGTTCGCAGCGGTGACATGGTGGATTCCGGCGCTATTCATGGGGCTGATTGCGCTCCTGAGCGGAGAGTTGCGGCTGCTGCCGCTCGCCATCTTCGTGATGGCGGCGGTCGGGCTCTATGTCGTCAGCTACACCGCCTGGATTACCGGCCTGCGGACCAACTCGTCGCTCTACGACGCCACCATCTTCGCGCGCTTTTTCCTGGTGAGCGTCCCGCCGATGGTGCTGCTCACCATCCTGAGCATGGCGCTGGAGCAGGCGCTGCCGATGGTGCTGGTGGCACTCAGTTTCAGCTGCCTGGTGCTGCTGTTGGCAACGCAGTTTTTCTACGGCCGCATCCAGCATCGCTGGGCTGGAGAAGAGTTCGACTAGCTTTTTTTAGGCCCTGCTCGTGCGAGCGCCCCCATGGCCGACGAAAAGAAGGGCGGGCGCAAGCCCGACGAAGGCGGGAAATCCGGCCGGAGCGACAAGTCGCGCCAGCCCACCCGCGGCAGGGGCAAGGGCCCACGACGCGACGGGAAGCCCCGGCGCGATGACCGCGGCCACGGCAAACCGCATGGCGGCCGACCGACATACCAACGGCGGCCCGGCGTGCGCAAGACCATCAAAAACGGCGTTGGCACGGTCTTCATCGGGCAGGAAGACCCATTCATTTACTTCCCCGACATCATCGCGTTCTTCGCCCGCGAGGACATACGGCGCGTCGAACTGCGCGCGCTCGGTCCCGCCATCTCCAACGCCGTCAACGTCTCCGAGCAAGTACGGCACCGCTTCCTAGAGGAGGCGGACGTGCAGGTCGCCAACGTCAAAATTGGGACCGATAACGCGCCACGCTCATCGGGCAAAGGCACCTATCGCGTCAGCTTCATTCACATCTCGCTCGAGCGCGGTGATGGTGCAGGCGCAGATAAAGGCGAAAAAGCAGGCGCGAGTGTAGATAGTGACGCCAGTGCCGGCAAGGAAAGCGGCACTAGCGCAGCAGAAAAAGAGTAGCTATAACTCAGCTAGGTCGTGCCCCAGCCTGCGCGAGACCCAGCGATGCAGCCGCGTGACGCGGCGCGCTGCCGCCTCGAGCCCTTGTGACTGAAGCCACTCGGTGCAGTCGGCCAGCGGGCGGCGGTGGTTGCCTGCAAAGAGGTTGTCGCACGCCGCAACGACACGCGCTTCCAGCGTGCGCGGCAGGTAGTCACCGGGCGGTAGCCGCAGGGCGCGCGCTTCGCGCTGCGGGATGCCTGCACCAACATGCGCTCTGACTATGTGCACCACGCCGGGGTGAAAGCCCGCTTCAGCTGCAATTACAGCGCCGACAGCACAGTGCTCGATGCCGGTGACACGGCTGCGTCCAATATCGTGCAGCAGTGCACCTGCAGTCGCCAGTGCAACGTTGGCACCCAATGTATCGGTGACCCCGGCCACCATGCCAGCGACAGCACGACAGTGCGCCACCAGCGGTGCGGGCAAGCCCACGCTACGGTGCAATGCCAAGCACTCATCCTCGCTCGGGATGGCTGCCAGCCGCCGGCGTTCTACATTGGGAATAATCTGCAGGTCGCCGTCGAGCGGCGGCTGCGCCCAGCGCGGATTCAGCTCCGCCAGCAGAATTGCGAGCGCTGCAACCTCTGAGTGTGGCTGGCTGCCGACCGCAACGTTGAAATCAGCAACATCGAACACCCAGCGCGGTACCCGCTCGGCGCCAACGATTACCAGTAGCTCCCGCTCATTCCGCAGCAGTGGTGCCACTTCTGCCAGGGGGGTGCCGAACATGGTCAGGTGCACGACCTTGCCGCACCAGTCACGCGCGACCACACGAGGGTGGGTCGTGGTTGAGATGCTAAAGTCACCGCCAAAGCGTTGCACGACGTCCTCAACCGTCGCGACAACACGCGAGTCGGGGCGATGCAGTGTCAGGCCGCTTGCACCAAAGGCTCGTGCAGTCAGCGCAACGTGCGTCGTGACGCGCTTGTCCCGCTCCAGCCGGTGGCCGATGCGCAGGACGTGGGGTTTCACTCCTCGCCTAGCAGTGGATGTTCCTGGCGTTCACGAATGCTGTCGTTGACCAGGAAGCCGATGAAAGCCAAGATGATGCCGCCCAGGACATACTGTACTTTGGTTGAGATGAAGTCACCCCGGACGAAGATATCATTGACAATCTCGACAAAACCAGCGACAATCAGCCCTAAGCTGGTGACGGTAAAGAAGAAGGTCACGATAGCGAAGTTGAAGGTACCATCCTGAAGGTAGCTGTCGATGGTACGGCCGAGCTCAATAATCAGCAGGCCAGAGAGCAGCAACGGCAGAATGCCTGAAAGCGACATGAAGCCCAGCACCATCGCCAGCACGCCTTGGCTGGCAACCTCCTGCATTGCGTCGAGGCCACGCGCGATGCCGATAATCAGGAACAGCGCAGCGATGATGTAGGCGGTGAGCGAAACCCGTTCGCTGGTGCCACTTAGCAAGTCGCGGTAGATACGGCGAATCTCGTTTTCCCACCCCGCGACCTTGACGAGCATGTAGCCGCCCAGCGTCAGCAGGATGGCCCCACCAGCAATCTCGCTCTTTCCCATTAGTGCCAGGAACCCCCATACAGAAGCGGCCAGTGCCATGGGCAGGATGAACTTGCGCTGTATCTTAGGATCCTCCATCTTGTGGATGATGGTGTAGAGCGTGTCCTCGATAGGGCGTGACTGCTGTACCACCACCTGCCGCGTCGCATCAATCAGCAGCCGGCTGCGGATAATTGGTTCCAGCTCGCGATCCTCGGCACCATCACTCACTATTACCGCGTGTGTGGCGTGCGTCTGCGCAATCACCTTATCGAGCGTGTTGGCAATCTTCATATCGGAGCGGGTACCGACGCGGACGTCGCCGCAGATAGTCACGACCTCAACCTCAATTCCCTCTTTCAGGAGCTGGTCGTATATCCGCACGGCGGCGAGCATGGTGTTAGTATCGCTCTCCTCGGGGTCAGCCAGGCCGAGCGCCTGCGCCGCTTCCAGGTTAGTTTCACGACCGATGACCGGGCTACGAATCCCGGTCTTGCGCCCCAAGTCATTGTCGCGGTCTATCGCCAGAACCAGCGTAACCATACAGTTTCGAGGTCACGGTGGTATATTTAACCCTCTGCTTCCGCGCGTTTTATATATGCCCCTTCATGAGCGCCACTTCCCGTTCCAGGTGTATCATGGCGGAGTTTCAGGCAACCATTTCGGACCCCAAGAAGAGCAGGGCATTCAACCACACGCTCAGCGAGAGCGACTCAAGCGCGCTCATCGGCCGTTCCATCGGCGATGAAATCGACGGAATTTTTGTCAGCCTGCCCGGGTACCGGCTGCAGATTACTGGCGGCAGCGACGGCTCGGGCGTCCCGATGCGACCCGGCTTGACGGGCGGGCGGCGGCAGCGGATGCTACTCAGCCGCTCCACGGGCTTTCGCCCCCGCCGTCCCGGTCAGCGCAGGCGCAAGATGGTAAGGGGCAAGGAGTTGGGTCCTGAAATTACCCAGCTCAACCTGAAAATAGTCGAGTACGGCCCCCCCAATCTGGTCGAAAAACTGCTCGGAGCGGAGGAATGACGTGGAAGGCGCTGCTTCCCAACCCGAATTCAATATTGGCATGGTGGGCCATGTTGACCACGGCAAGACCACCCTCACACAAGCGCTGACCGGCCGTTGGACCGACCAGCACTCGGAGGAGCAAAAGCGCGGTATTTCCATCAAACTGGGCTACGCCGACGCTAATTTCTACCGCGTCAAGGAAAATGGCGGCTACCGCTATACTTCGCAGAAAGCAAAAGGCGCGGAGTACTTGCGCACGGTCAGCTTCGTTGATGCGCCGGGTCACGAAACGCTAATGGCGATCATGCTCTCCGGGGCCGCAATAATGGACGCCGCCATCCTGCTGGTCGCCGCCAACGAGAAGTGCCCCCAACCGCAGACGCGGGAGCACCTCTCGGCACTTGAGACGATGGGACTCGAGAAGATTATCGTGGTGCAGAACAAGATTGATGTCTGTTCCGAGCAACGTGCGCAGGAGTCCTACACCGAAATCAGGGAATTTCTGGCCGGTACCACGCTGGCGGATGCCCCTGTAGTCCCGGTCTCGGCGCACCATAATCGCAATATCGACCTGCTCATCCAGGTAATCGAGGAACTCTTTCCGACACCGGAGCGCAGTGCGGAAGCCGATTTCCGGATGCATATTGCACGCTCCTTTGACATCAACCGTCCCGGCACGCTGCCTGCCAACCTGCGCGGCGGCGTCATCGGTGGCTCGCTCTCGCAGGGAAGCGTGGCTGTGGGTGACGAAGTGGAAATCCGCCCCGGTCGCAAGACTGGCAACGACTGGGAACCGGTACGGACCCGCGTTATCAGCTTGCAGAGCGGCTCTACCACACGTGATGTGGTGGCGGCGGGAGGGTTGGTGGCAATCGGCACCGCGCTCGACCCTGCCATAACCAAGTCTGATTCTATGCTCGGCTCACTGGTTGGCCATCCAGGAACACTACCTCCTGTCTGGGAACAGGTCAGCATGGAGGTGCAGCTACTCGCCCGCGCCGTTGGAACCCGCGGCAGCCAGCGGGTCGAGGCGCTGCGCACCAGGGAGCCGCTAATACTCACCGTCGGCACCTCGACCACCGTCGGCCTCCCGACGCAGGTGAAGGGCTCACGGGTTGACGCTACGCTCAAGCTGCCTGTCTGTGCACCTGATGGACAGCGCATTGCCATCAGCCGTCGCATTGAAGGCAGGTGGCACCTCATCGGCTATGGAATCCTTCAAGCATGACCCTTGTCTTCCCCGATACCAACATCATCCTCTGGCCCTTTGCGGGCGGGCCGGACTTCCGCGAAGCGATTGACGAGGCGCTGCCCGGCGCCGATATCCGGATTGCCAGTTGCGTGCTGGAGGAGCTGGAGCTGCTCGGGACGCCTGACGCGAAATCGGCGTGCGAACTCTGCCAGGAGCTGGCCGTTATCAACCTCGGGCTGGGTGATGCGGACTCGGTGCTGCTCGAGGCAGCACGGCGCGGCGCGGTAGTGGCGACTAACGACCGCGAGCTCATCGAGCGCATCCACAGCCATGGAGGCAAGGTGCTGCGACCGC
>JAKURS010000031.1 GCA_022449705.1 Candidatus Poseidoniia archaeon
CCGACGGGGAGGAACAGCACATCGCAGCCCCGCATGGCGTCCAGCTGCTCCTCCGGGTAATGCCCTAAATCGGCGGTGTGCAGGAAATCGATGCCTCCCATCGCGAAGCGGAACATGACCACACTGCCGCGCTTCGCGCCCTGTTCCTCGTCATGGAACGCCGGGATGCCCTGGATTTTGCACTCATGGAACCGGTGCTGCCCGGCGCTGTCGATGACCCGCGCCCGCAACCCGCGCACGTTCCGCACCTGGTTGTGGTCGAAGTGGTCGTGGCTCACCAGCACCAGGTCGGCGCTGGCGGAGGGGGGTGGCAGCCCGATGGAGCGCCCGTCATGCGGGTCGATTACCAGCGTGAAGCCGGACTGCAGCTCGAAACAGGCGTGGCCGTGCCAGCGCAGGATCATCGGCCGCCGAGGCGAGACGCGGTTAAAAGCGTCAGATGTGGATGTCGATGTTCAGGAACTGCGCCATTTCCTTGTAGCGGCTGCGAATCGTGACTTCTGTCAGGTCCGCGGCGCGTGCGACGTCCTTCTGCTTGCGGCGTTCGTTGTTGATAATCGACGCGATGTAGACTGAGGCCGCTGCGAGCGAAATCGGCACCGAGTTGGTGAGCGGCACGTCCTGCGCAGCGCGGAGCAGGTCGCGCGCGGTGCCCTGCACCTCGGGTGACAGCTCCAGTTTGGAGCAGATGCGCGGCAGGTAGTCCTCGGGTAGCGGGGGCATCGAGTGCATCTTCAGCGCCTTTACCATCACCTGATAGGTGCGCGAGATTTCCTTGCGCGAGTAGCGACTGTGCCGGCTGATCTCTGTCAATGTGCGCGGTACTCCCTCCTGCCGGCAGGCAGCGTAAAGCGCGGCACAGGCAACCATCTCGATTGCGCGACCCGAGAGTGACTGCTCCTGAATGGCGCGGCGATAGATGAATGCCGCTGTCTCCTGGATGCGGCGCGGCAGCTTCAGGTTGGTCGCCACCGCCTGCATCTCGCGCATTGCGACCGCCATGTTGCGTTCCGCGGACTTCGAGGCGCGGGCGCGCCGTTGCCACTTGCGCATGCGGAATAACATTGACTGGTTGCGGTTGGAAATGGAGCGGCCGTAGTAATCGCGGTTGGTGGGCGAAATCTCGGTCGAGAGCCCCTTGTCTGGCAGCGTAGTAGACATGGGTGGTCCTGCCCGCGCCAAGGCATTTTCCTGCTGCATGTCGAAAGCGCGCCATTCCGGCCCCGGGTCAACAATGTTCTCCTCCAGCACCAGTCCGCAGTCGGCGCAGACTACTTCGGCGTGGTCGTAGTCCCGTTTCAGGTGTTCGCTGCCACACTCTGAACAGGAGAGTACGTCCTCTACTTTTTCGCTCTTGTCTCTTGCCTTCGTCGCCATTCGGGAATCTCCATCCTCACAGTAGCTGGGTCCGGGGCGGATTTGGGTGAGTATAAAAGCCTTTGGGCAAGTTCTTTTTCGGCAATAAACGTATTTCAGGACGATGAACCTCCATCCTCAAGGATAATAATATCTATGACAACTTGAGGCGCTCGGCATACGCCAAACACTACTGACTGGCGGCGCTGCCGCTTGCATTAGTAGCGTGGCGACGGCGCCGCTAGACCGGCCGCTCCATCACGACTGCGTCGCCACCGTCCTGGTAGTAGCACGGTAGCAGGTCTACGCTGGAGAAGCCGAGGTGGCGGTAGAATTCAATCGCCTTGGAATTAACCATCGCCTCGAGGGTAACGCGGCTGCAGCCACGTTTGCGCCCGGCGGCCATCAGCATCTCGAGCAGTTTGCGCCCGTGTCCCTGACGCTGCACCTCCGGCGCGAGGACCAGGATTAGCACTCGCAACTTCTCGCCCGGCAGCAGCGCGCCGCATGCGGCTCCAACAATCGTTCCGCCGCGTCGCGCTATAGCGAAGCCATCAGGCCACTGTGATTGGATTTTCAGGAATACTTCTGGTTTGTAGCCCTCGTCCAGGTTGGCCGCGAGGAACTGCACAAGCTCCTCCAGCTCTTCCGGCTGGAAAAGCAGATATTTCATACCGCGATACGGAGCTGGCCTTGCTGGCTCCAGCTGGCGACGGTCAGGTCCTCGCTGAAGCCGGCGGTGCCCTTGCCTTGCGAAGAGAACAGGAAGTAGAATGCCTTCAGGTCATCAGGATCGCCGTTATCGACCCATTCCGAAAGCCGATAGGGTGGCATCCAGAGAAAGTATCCGTTGGCGAGGTCCGCTGTGACTACGGTCAGGTTGCCATTCGCCAGTGGCACCAGCGCGTTGACCCAGGCGTGTCCGCCCCAGTCCTGCAGGTTGTCTGCCGAGCGGGGAATCATCCCCATCTCCATCCAGGCCGGGATACCGGCTGCGCGAGATAGCGAGGCGAAGAGCAGCCCCAGGTCGTCACAGTCGCCATAGCCGTGCGCCAGTGTCTGCTGGCAGCTGCGTGGCACCGCCCCCAGCACATAATCGAAATTCCCCATGATATAGTCGAAGATGTTGCGTAGAATCTGCAGTACGTTGCCGTCGGTCCCGGCGGCGAGTTCGGCAGCGAGCACCTGAACCTGCGGGTCGGACGGCTCGATTTTCCACTCGTCCTGCAAGAAGGCGTCCCAGCCTGCCGGCACTTCTCCTACCGTGCCGGAGTCCTCCGGTACCAGCTGGATAAGGATGGTGTTAACCCGCACCTGGTATACGACACTGATGTCAACCCGCTCATCGCCCGTCAGCGTGCCCTCCCATACCATCTTTCCGGAGCGCGAGTCGGGAACGGGGTTGGCCTCCAGTGACAGCAGCTCCTGCCAGTCGTTCCCGACCCCCTGCGGTCCGCTGGGGCGATGGCCCGGCTCGCTCAGCGCTAGCCGCCAGCTGGCAGAGTTGGGCTGGTCGTCAGATTCGTCTGTTGTGCCACGGTCATCCACCGGGTCTCCCAGAAAAATGGTGAAGTTGCGCATCATGGTCATTGTGAGTGTCTCTGGCACCTCGTAATATGGTGTCGAAAGCTCACCGAGCAGGTCGTCAAGCTGTTGCAGGTAGGGCTGCGCCTGCGGCAGTGAAAGCAGCGCCGCGACCAGCAACAGCGCCAGCAGCGGTTTCAGCCATCTTGGAGTACGGCGTCGCCGGGTGGGCCCGTAGTGCGTCACGATCTGTTGTGGCACCGGGTCATCAGCCTGCAGGGGCCGCCGCTCGTTGTCAGCTGCTCCACAGTTGGGGCAGCCGGCATCACTGGCCTGAAGCACGAAGCCGCAGTAGCTGCACTGCTCCATCGCTGGCGCCAGCCCCGCTCGCTATTAGAGGGTGCGCGAGCGGGCGAGCCGGAATTCGTTGAATACAATCAGGGAGAGCCCGACCGCGAGTATGTAGGCGCCGTTCTGGAGGCCGGTGGCGGTGGAGATTTCTACGACCAGGATGGAGAGGATTCCGGCCAGCAGGACGCCCCAGCGCGAGAGCTGCAGAGCGTTGCTGTCCTCGGCGTCAAAATAGCGAATCAGCCCGGCCGCCGACTGGAAGCCCTGTGTCTTCTTCTCCTTCGCCATGCGCGGCTCGACCTGTGGCGATTATTTAAGCCTTGAGAACCTTTTAATCAGGGACTCTGTCGGCGCATCCATGCACTGCCGCATGTGCATCGATGTCCACGGGCTGACACCAACCCGGCTCAATGAGCCGGATGCTGCAGAATACCTGGTCTCGCACTGCTACGAGGGCGACCTCAAGCACAAACATTCCGAGGACGACGGGCTGCTGCAGCCGATGTGCGGTGGCTGCCTCGAACGGCTGCTCGAAAATCCTGACATCCACGTTTTCAGCGCTTACCGGCTGGAGCCGCTCGAGCTGGAGCCGCAGGATGACGCGGAGGACGCGGGATGACCGAGTTCCGCTGGGACATCGAGTGCCCCACTTGCTCCACCCGCCCGGGCGGCAGCTTCCCCCGCCGGGTGCCACACGCGCGCGCACCCGAGGGGTGGGAGTGTCAGTGGTGTGGCAGCTTGCAACCGGAACCGGAGCAGTAGCACTTCGGGTTCGACTGCCCTCGCGTCAAACGGTTTAAGCTGCCGTGGGGTCGCCGCCGCGCAGGCACAGCGACGCGCCGGATTCCGGCGCCACCGCACGGTTCCTGCCAAGGAGAAAAACAACTGCATGAGCTTCTTCCGCGGGCTGGCCGGTTTCCTTTCGTGGGGGCTATGCCTCGTGCTTGCGGGCATTTCGGCCATCGCGGCGCTGGTGCTTTACCTGCTCGACCGGGGACAGTTAATTGAATTCAGTTCACTGCAGATCGGCCTCGCTGTAGGTACAGCCTGCCTCTTTACAATCCTGGGATTCGTACTGTTGGTGGGGTTGACGATGGATACCGACGAAGAGTGAGTCTTGGATTTACGCTGAACGGGCCTTATATTAGTGGTGCTAATATCAGGATAGGAGGATAGATAAGTTGGATGTTGTAAACCGGTTAATGCCAAACCCAAGAGGTCGAGGTGGGGCTGGCACCGGCGTGGGACTGTTTGGGGGAATGAACCGTCTTGGATTGTCAAGTGGGATTCTCGAGATAAACTCGAATTATCAGGATTCCCGGCCTATGCAGTATCATTCTTCGGGATAGGCAATTTCATTGTTAGTGGCTGGACAGGAGCTTCCAAGATTCAGATTAACAATGAAACAAATGAAATTATTGAATTAACAGAAGCTTTCGGCTACAGGAGAAGGAGAATTATCAATTCAGATACCTATGATTCATTTGAAGTGAGAGGTTCTCCAAATCAGTATCTGATGTTTTTTGGATTCTTGACTCTCTGGTTATATGGTCTTGGACTTATTTTTATAATCTGGAGTTACTTCAGAATGCATTGGTTTATGATAATGAATTTTGGTTTCAAGAGCACTACGAATGAAAGAATAGCTTGTAGAATAGATGCTGATGATTTTGAGAAAGCAACCGAATTTTGCGAGACATTTGTAGTCGTCAGACCTAAAATTGACATAGATGCCGTAGAGTTGAAATAATTACGTCCGCCACTTGATGTTGCACCCCATGGCCGGCATCTGCGGTTCCGCGACCGGCTCGCCCGTGAGCACTGCCGCGATGGCATTGCGCAGCTCCTGGTGCTGCACTTTCGCTGGCTCCTGCCAGTTGTCATCGAGGCGTCCGCGATAGGCGAGCTGCCTTTCTGGTCCGTAAAGGAAGAAATCGGGCGTGCACGCCGCCCCGTAGGCGCGCGCAGTCGCTTGCGACTCATCGTACAGGTAGGGGAACGGGTATTTCTTCTCGTGGGCACGCTGTGCCATCTTTTCCGGTGCGTCATCGGGGAAGCCTTCGATTTCGTTCGCGCTGATTGCCACAAAATCAACCTCGTCCTGGAGCTGGCGTGCCAGCGCAATAATGCGGTCTTCGACCGCCTGCGCGTAGGGGCAGTGGTTGCAGGTGAATACCACCACCAGCGCCTCGGCGCGGAAGTTGCCCAGTCGCCATTTACGGTCGGTACCAGGCTCCGGCAGCGCGAAGTCGGGCGCGGGCGTGCCAAGGGTTGGCATCGTGGATTCTGTCAGGACCATGTCCTGCTAAGACACGCCAGCAATAATGGCTGTGGCCTGCCTGCCGTGGGCGCCATCTCTTTAATGACCCATGAATCCGCCGCCGCATGGCGGTTCCGCGAACCATCTTCCGCGCCTACGACATCCGCGGCGTCTTCGGCAGCGAGCTGACGCTCGAAACCGCTGAGCGAGTTGGCGCGACATTTGCGGCCTACCTTGCCAGCAATGGCGCGTCCGGCCGTATCTGCATCGGGCGCGACGCACGTACAAGCTCTCCCGATCTTGAAACGGCGGTAATTGCAGGGCTGCGCAGCGGCGGCTGTGGTGTCGAATCCGTCGGAATGGTGCCGATTCCGGTCGCTAACTGGTGGACCTGGCGCGGCGATTTCGCCGGCGGCGTCTACATCACTGCCAGCCACAATCCCGCCGAGTACAACGGTATCCGCTTTCGCCACCCCGACGGCACTGGCTTCACTGAGGGCAACGCGGCCATTCGCGACCTGTTCTTTGCCGGTGAGTCGCCCGCGGCCGCGGCGGATGGCGACCTCACACATATTCCCGAAGCGGAAGTGCTGGAGCTCTTCGCGGCCTTCACTGCCAAGCGCATTGGCTCGCTGGCCGGCATGCGTATCGCGCTGGACCCCGGCAACGGCGTTGGCGGCGTCATCCTCGAGTCGCTCTTCCAGCGCTTCGGTGCCGCGACCGTAATCATCAACGGCGAGCCTGACGGCAGCTTCCCGAACCGCCCTTCTGAGCCGTCGCCGAAAAACATCAGCGCACTGATGGAGCTGGTCGCAGATGGCGATTTTGATTGCGGCATCGCCTTCGACGGCGACTGCGACCGCTGCGTCTTTGTCGATGACCGTGGCCGTCCGGTGCAGACCGAGAAAATTGGCATCTTGCTGGCGCGTGAACTGCTGAAGCTGCGCCAAGGGCCAGTGCTGGCAAATGTTCCCTGCTCGATGGTGCTGGAGGACGAAATCCCAAAACTGGGCGCCGAGCTGATCTGGATACGGGTTGGCGACGTCTTCGTTTGCGAGGAACTGAAAAAGCACAACGCGGTGCTGGCGCTCGAGATTTCGGCGCACCTGTTCGCGCCGGACCTGACCGAGTTCCTGTTCGACGACCCGCTGATCATCTCGCTCAAGGTTCTGGAGCTGCTGCGCGCTTCCGGCCGCAAACTTTCGGAACTTGCGGATGAGATTCCGTCGCTGCCGTACGAGGAACTCAAGTTTGCCTGCCCCGACGAGATAAAATTTGACCTGAATGCGGCGCTGCAGGCAAACTTCACGCAGCGCGGCTACCGCGTCGAGACCATTGACGGCGTCAAGGTCTGGCTTGACGACGGCTGGGTACTGTTGCGTCCTTCCAACACGCAGCCGGTGATGCGCATGTTTGTCGAGGCGCGCACGCCGGAACGGCTGGCGGAAATCCGGACGGAATTCACCGCTGAATACGAAAAAACACTGGCCTCACTCTCAGGCTGATTTTAAATAGTGGCTGAGGTGCGCGCCGGCGTGGAGTTGGTACCGTTCCAGATTGTATTGATTGCGCTGGCGAGCGGCGCGATTGCCGGAATCGCCTACAAGGCGCGCGTGCTCGACCTGGTCGGGACCATCTTGGCGTTCCTGATCTGTTTTATTTCCGCCACGATGGGTCACTGGAGCTGGCTGCTGCTGCTGTTAATCTTCGTTGGCGGATCGTTCCTCGCCACGCGCTTCGGCTTTCACTACAAGCTGCAGTTGGGGGTCGAGGAATCTGAGGAGGGCACGCGCGGCGGCACCAACGTGCTTTCCAACGGCACCGTTCCGGCGCTGGTCGCACTGGCTTACGGCGCAGGATGGCTGAAGGACGAGCAGGCACTGGTCGCCTTCACTACTGCACTGGCGGTTGCAGCGGCCGATACCATGGCAAGCGAAATCGGCGTGCTGGCCCCGGCACCGGTGCTGATTACCAGCCCTGGTACCAGGGTCGTGCCGGGCACCGATGGCGGAATTTCGGCAATAGGCTCGCTGGCGGCGGCACTTTCGGCACTCAGCATGAGCATGATTTCACTCGCCGTGTTCGTTCTGGTAGCCTGGCCGGAGGGTTTTGAGTGGAAGCAGGCCGGAAATTTCGATTTTTTGCTACTTTTACTGCCCGCTGCACTCGGTTTTGCCGGCTGTCAGCTCGATTCAGTCCTAGGTGCAACCGCCGAAAAGCGGGGTTGGCTAGGTAATGGCGGCGTAAATTTCGTCGCAATCGGCATCAGTGTTGCAATTTCGCTGCCATTACTGGAATTTTTACGGAATTAAATTCTGTTTTTGGCTAAACTGTGTTAATTTTTTATAATCAACCTTACAGTGGTACGCCATGATGTCAGGCAATACCCCCATACTCATCCTCAAGGAAGGCACACGACGCGATACCGGACGCCAAGCCACGCACAATAACATCGCCGCCGCTAAGGCAATAGCTGAGGCAGTGCGCAGCACGCTTGGTCCGAAGGGAATGGACAAGATGATGGTCGACTCAATGGGTGACGTCGTAATTACCAACGATGGCGTCACGATTCTCAAGGAAATTGAGGTCGAGCACCCAGCTGCCAAGATGCTTGTCGAGGTTGCCAAGACGCAGGATTCCGAGTGCGGTGACGGCACTACCACCGCTGTCATCCTCGCAGGCGAACTGCTCAAGAACGCCGAGGAATTGCTGGATCAGGGCGTTCATGCCACCGCCATTGGCAACGGCTACCGCCGTGCTGCGACGGAGGCTGAAGTAATAATGCTGAAGTATGCACGCCCCATCCGGCGCAACGAGACTTCCAAGCTCAGAGCGGTCGCCGTTACTGCGATGACTGGCAAGTCCTCCGAGGCGATGGCGGGCTTCCTGGCCGAGATTACCGTGCGCGCGGTCAGGGCTGTCGTCGAAGGGCAGGGTCGCAACACCAAGGTTGATCGCGACGACATCAAGATTCAGAAGAAGCAGGGTGGCTCTATCAGCGACACCGAGCTGGTGACCGGAATTATCCTCGACAAGGAGCCGGTGCACACCGGTATGCCGCAACGCGTCGAGAAAGCGAGGGTGGCGCTGGTTGATGCAGCGTTCGAAATTAGGAAAACCGAGTTCGATGCTAAAATCCAGATTAACGACCCATCGCAGGTGCAGGCGTTCCTCGACCAGGAAGAGGATACCATCCGCAAGCTGGTTGTGAAAGTAAAGAAGGCCGGAGCAACAGTTGTCATATCCCAGAAGGGCATCGACGATTTGGCGCAGCATTTCATGGCCAAGCAGGGCATCATGGCCATCCGGCGTGCCAAGAAGTCGGACATGGAAGCGCTGGCACGTGCGACCGGCGGCGGAATCGTCTCGAGCATCGACTCGATTTCCAAGGACGACCTTGGCGCAGCGGGCCTGGTTGAGGTACGCAAGATTGGTGATGATGACATGACCTTCATCACCAATTGCAGCAACCCCAAGTCGGTCTCAATCCTGATTCGGGGCGGCAGCGAGCACGTTATAGACGAAATAGAGCGCAACCTCGAGGACGCCATCGGTGTAGTCTCGCTGGTAGTCGAGGACGGCCGCATGGTGACCGGCGGTGGTGCAGCCGAGATCGAGCTGGCGCTGAAACTGCGAAAGTATGCTCCGCGCGTAGGCGGCCGCGAGCAGCTCGCTATCGAAGCCTTCGCGGACGCGATTGAAATCGTCCCGCGCACGCTGGCCGAGAACGCCGGGCTGGATGTCATAGACACGCTGATGGCGCTGCGCAAGGCGCACACCCGCAAGGGGCGCAACCCCCATGCGGGGCTGGACGTCTTCAGCGGCAAGGTGGTCAACATGCGCTCGCGCAACGTGATGGAGCCGTTGCGCGTCAAGACGCAGGCAATATCATCGGCGACTGACGTTGCCAGCATGATTCTGCGCATTGACGACGTCATTGCCTCCAAGGCGCCCGAAGAGACCGGGCCGCCCGGCGGCGGCGACATGGGTGGCGGCATGCCACCGATGTAAGTCCGGTATACGATTCAATACAAGTAAGCCGGGTCCGCCAGCTCCGGGTCGATACCGAGCTCCTTGATGGCGCTCGCGACGTCTTCCACGGGGAACTTGCCCGACTGCGCGAGCGCGTTCAGGGCTGCGACGGCGATGTGCTCGCCGCTGACCTCGAAGAAGTTGCGCAGCTGCTCGCGGGTATCGCTGCGGCCGAAGCCGTCGGTGCCGAGCGTGATGTAGGGACCGGGCACCCACTTGCCGACCATGTCAGGGACGGCACGCATGAAGTCGGTCGCGGCGACAGTTGGCAGTCCACGCTTACCCAGTTGTTGCTGGATGTAGGGCGTTTTTTCTTTCTCGCCGGGGTGTAGCCAGTTCCAGCGCTCGCACCTCAGAGCATCGCGCCGCAGCCCGCCGTAGCTGGTTACCGACCAGATTTCAGCCGTAACACCAAATTGCTCTTTCAGGATGTCGGCTGCACGCAGAACCTGCTGCATGATTGAGCCGCTTCCGAAGAGCCGTAACTGCGGTTTCTTGGGCTTGCGGAAGCGGTAGATTCCTTGTATGATACCTCGCTCCGCACGCGATGGCTTGGGCGGCATCGGGTAGTTCTCGTTGTAGAGCGTCAGGTAGTATAGCAGATCCTCATCTTCGTCAATCATGCGACGTAGTC
>JAKURS010000032.1 GCA_022449705.1 Candidatus Poseidoniia archaeon
TTCGACGGCGACCACACCGCCGCTGCGAAGAAGTGGGACACCCACCCCGGCGGCGAAGTCCCCGAGGATTACTACCGCATCCCGCTTGGCGAGGCGAAGGTCGTCGCCCCGGGCGATGACGTGACGCTACTGGCGTGGGGCACAATGGTGCACGTCGCGCAAGCGGCCGCCGCGCGCAGTCCTACGAGCTGCGAGGTCATCGACCTGCGCTCGCTGCTACCGCTCGATCTGGAGGCGATTGTCGCCAGCGTTCAAAAGACCGGGCGCTGCGTGGTGGTCCACGAGGCGCCGCGCACGAGCGGCTACGGGGGTGAGCTGGCGGCGCAAATCATGGAGGAGTGTTTCTGGCATCTGGAAGCGCCGGTCGAGCGCGTCACGGGGTGGGACACTCCTTATCCCCACACGCTGGAATGGGAATACTTCCCCAGCCAGGAGCGAGTGATGGAATCGATTTCGCGCACGATGGATAACAACTGAAATGGGCAAGCACGTGTTCAAGCTGCCGGATGTCGGCGAAGGTGTCGTTGAGGGGGAGATTGTCGACTGGAAGGTAAAGGCTGGCGATTCTGTCACGGAGGACCAGCCGATTGTAGACCTGATGACCGACAAGGCAACTGTCGCGATTCCGTCCCCCGTGAGCGGCAAGGTGATCTCGACCACCGGCAAGCCGGGCGACATGGTCGCGGTAGGTGCAGAGCTTATTGTTTTCGAAGTGGAGGGCAAGGGAAAGGAAGCTGAACCAGAGCCAAAAGTGGCTCCCGAACCTGAACCCGAGCCGGAACCAGAACCTGAGCCAGTCGCCACACCGGAGCCTGCACCGGCCCCAGCACCCGCTGCGGCACCTGCACCGGCAGCGAAGGGCAAGCGCCCGCTTGCGTCTCCCGCAGTGAGGCGACGGGCGCGCGAGGCAGGGGTCGACCTGTCGGGAATTCAAGGGAGCGGACCGAGCGGGCGGATTTCGCATGACGACATGGACGCGTTCCTGCAGGGCGGAGGGCGACTGGCGGCAGTACAGCGCGGGCAGAAGCGTACTGGCACCACGGAAGTCCCGGTCATCGGGCTGCGGCGCAAGATTGCCGCCAAGATGGCGGAGTCAAAATCGCGCATTCCACACTTCAGCTATCTCGAGGAGATTGACATCACCGAGCTGGAGGCATTGCGACAGCACCTTAACGCGAAGCGCAGCGGCGACATGCCCAAGCTGACCTACCTGCCGTTCCTGATGCAGGCGCTGGTCAGGGCGCTGCAGCAGCACCCAGAGTGCAATGCGCTCTACGAGGAGGAGCGAAACACCGTCGTACGGCACGAAGCAGTGCACATTGGCATCGCGACGCAGACCGATGACGGGTTGATGGTGCCGGTAATAAGGCACGCCGAAGCACGCGACGCTTGGGACTGCGCCCGGGAGATGCGCCGTGTCTCGCAGGCGGCGCGCGACAAGACTGCCACGTCCGAGGAACTATCCGGCTCGACAATCACAATCACAAGCCTAGGCGCACTGGGCGGCTTGGGTGCAACACCGATTATTAACCATCCCGAGGTCGTCATCATCGGCGTCCACAAGGCGGAAGAGCGAGCCGTCGTGCGCGACGGCGCCATCGTGGTGCGGCGCATGATGAACCTCTCCGGGTCGTTTGACCACCGCATCGTCGATGGCTACAACGGCGCCCAGATGATACAGACGCTGAAGCAGATGCTGGAACACCCTGCAACCATCTTCATGTAACCATGGCACGCAATTGCAAGGTCCTGATAGTAGGCGCCGGACCGGGCGGCTACGTCGCCGCCATCCGCGCCGGGCAGCTCGACCTCGACACCGTCATCGTCGAAGGTGACCGCGCCGGCGGTACCTGCCTGATTCGCGGCTGCATACCGTCCAAGGCAGTTATTCACGCCGCGACGCGCTTTGAGGAGCTCGGAGCGCATGCCGGCGAGGGCGAGATGGGAATCTCGCTGCCCGATGGTCCCATGCTGAACATGGGCAAGCTGGTAGAATGGAAGGAATCTATTGTCGACAAGCTCAACACCGGCGTCGAGACACTCCTGAAGAAGGCAGGCGTCGAGCTGGTAAAGGGCTGGGCGACTTTCCGTGATGGAAAGACCTGCGACGTCGAAACTTCCGAAGGCAGCGTGACGATAACGGCGGAGCACGTTATCCTGGCGACTGGTTCCAGGGCGACGGAATTGCCCTTCATGCCGTTCGGAGGCAACATCATCTCGTCGACCGAGGCGCTCGAGCTGGGAGAACTGCCGGAACGGCTGGTCGTAATCGGTGCCGGCTACATCGGACTTGAGCTGGGAATAGCCTATCGGAAGCTCGGCTGCCAAGTCGAGTTCATCGAGGCACTGGACCGCATACTGCCGCTCTATGACGCGGAACTGGTACGGCCGATTTCAATGTGGCTGCGCAAGCACAAGGTGCCGGTGCACCTCGGTGCCAGGGCGACGGCGGCGAAGACCCGCGGCAGGACGACGACAGTTGAGTTCACCGATGCCGGTGGAAAGGCACAGAAAGCAAAGGGAGAGCGCGTGCTGGTAACCGTTGGACGTAATCCCTGCACCGAAGGCTGGGGACTGGAGAACATGGCGGTTGACCTGGACGGCCCGTTCGTCAAAGTTGACACACGCTGCCGGACTTCAATGCGCAACGTCTGGGCCATTGGTGACCTGGTCGGCGAGCCGATGCTGGCGCACAAAGCCTCAGCACAGGGCGAGATGGTCGCCGAGATTATCGCCGGCCATCGCCGCGAGTTCGATCCGGTCGGGATTCCGGCCGTCTGCTTCACCGAGCCGGAAATCCTTGGCGTCGGCCTGACGCCGGATGAAGCCAAGGAGGCAGGCATTGCCACGACGGTCGGGAAATTCCCGTTCGCCGCTAGCGGACGCGCGCTGGCAATGCAGGCCGGCACTGATGGTGGCTTCGTGCGCATAACTGCCCGGCGCGATGACAACGTCATCATCGGCATCCACGCTGTTGGCGCACACGTCGCGGAACTGAGTGGAGAATTTGCACATGCGCTCGAGATGGGCGCGCGGCTGGAGGATATCGCCGGGACCATCCACGTCCACCCCACGCTGACAGAGGCATTTGCCGAGGCGGCGCTGGCGGGACTAGGACACGCGATCCACGTTGCCAAATGAATGGAGTGACAGTGCTGGAATCGCGGGCGCAGCTATCGCCAGTAACATTGCTGCGCGCCGGACACCGCACCCACGCTGAGGTGGACACGGTGATGCAGGAACTGCAACGACAGCGCATTGCCGACGAAATCCCGGACACACTAATTTTCGTCGAGCACTCGGAGGTCATTACCGTCGGGCGTCGTGCGAAGGTGGACGGCATTACCGCGCCGGACGGCTACGCGTCGCGCGAGGTGGACCGCGGCGGAGGAATTACATGGCACGGACCCGGACAGCTGGTGGGCTACCCGGTCTTCCGCTGGCGAGAGGAGTCGGTGCGCAAGGTCATCACGCTAATCGAGGAATGGATTATCCAGTCGCTTGCTGACTTCGGAGTCAGGGCAGAGCGCAACACTGCCATGATGGGAGTCTGGCTTGACAGACTGAAGATTGGCAGTATCGGACTGCAGTTCAGCCAGTGGGTCTCGCGCCACGGTTTCGACATCAACCTAGCGACACCGGGGGACCGGCTGCAAGCGGTGGAAGGGTGCGGGCTCCCGGCTGGCCAGCACACCTCGCTGGCGACGCTCGGCCATGAGGTGCCAATGGAGGCTATGGAAGCTGTAATGCTGGCCAAGATGCCGGAAATTCTGGGGCGCGAAATGACTACAGAACGCAGCTGGAACTTCTGACGACAAATATTTAAACGGCGAACGCCTTCGTATCTGCCTCTGCCAGCCGTGACTGGTGGCCCTCTAGGAACTCACCCAGCAGGTCGCCCGCCAGTGCCTTGCACTCACCGCAGAACCAGCTGCCGTCGGCGCAGCCGTCGTGGATTTCCTTGAGCTTCGCATCATCGTCCATAACGTGGTAGGCGTAGAGTTCGAAGACCGGGCATTCGAGCGGCCGCCCGCCCGTTTTCAAGTGCTCCTCGCGTGTCGCGCCGCCGGTGGTCTGCGCCCGCTCCACCTTGCGCTGCGCCTCACTTGGGGAATCAGCGAGGAAGATGGCCGTATCGGGCTCGGAGGACGCCATCTTGCCGCCCGTGAGGCCGAGCATCAACCGATGGTAGGTGCTCGAGGGTGCCATGAAGCCGAAGCCACCGTGCGATGCGTCGACATGCGCCAGTGCGGCGTCGATATGCTCGACGTCAGCTGCCCCGGCGTCGTCGAGGTAGAGTGCGCCATAATCGACATTCAGCTCCTGTTTCTTGAAACCAAGTTTGCGGCATAGCTTGCCGGCGTCCTTCAGCAACTTTCCAGTGCCGTCGCCGGCGGTCGCGAAGGCACCTACGCGGCCATCCTTCGCCTGCCGGCAGCGCACCTTGCGCACCGCTGCCGCGAGGTCGCGCGTCAGCCGCAGGTGCGGGTCCTGGTCAACTCCAACAGGTACCAGTGTCGGGCGCGGGCCACCAAACTCCTCAAGTTGTGGATGCAGGATGTCGCCCGCCTGCAGCAGTGGAGCATTGGCATGAGCAAGGCTTGTCGAGCCGTTGAAGCCGTATAGTGCCTCCAGCTTGGACCAGTTGACCCTGTGCGAGAGCTGGTGCGCCAACCGCTGCACCTGCAGCCGCTCCGACTGGAAGTAGAACTGGCACGGTTCGAGCCCGAGCGCGATATAGTGGCGCAAATATTCCTCAACGGCGAATTCACGGCACTCGTCGAGTGGGACGTTGCGCGTCGCCGCTGCTTCCAGATCGGCGACCGCGATGAAGACGTCAGTGCCGAGTCGCTGGTAGACGATGACCTGGTCGAGCAGCATCTTGTGGCCGAGGTGCATCTTCCCCGACGGCATCAGCCCGGTCATCAGCGCCGTCGGCTTCCCGTCGGCAAGCGCGCGGCCGAACAGGTCCCAGCCGCGGTGCGCGAAGACGATACTGCGACGGAACAGCGCCCCTTCCGGCAGCCCTCCAGCGTCGGGCGTCAGTGTCCCAAGCCCGAACTGGTCGCGCAGTCGCGCGTAGTCCTTAATGCGGTCGTTGGCCCACGGGTCCAGTTCCATCGCTCGCCGACAGTCCGGGGGGTTAAAGGTAATGCGTAGCCGCCCATCGGCAATCATGGAGTGGCCGCGCGCAATCCTGCACCTTGACATGGACGCGTTCTTCGTCAACGTCCACCTGCTCGACCACCCCGAAGACCGCGGTCTGCCTCTCGCCATCGGCGGCAAACCGGGAACGCGAGGCGTCGTTGCGTCTGCCAGCTACGAGGCGCGGCAGCGTGGCGTCCGCTCGGCAATGCCGGCGACGCAGGCGCAGCGACGCTGCCCCGAGCTGAAGTTTGCCGAACCGGACTGGCCGCGCATCGAGGCGAGCTCGCGCGAGGTCATGCGACGACTGTCAGAATTCGGTCCGCTCGAGCCGCTCTCGGTCGATGAGGCGTTCGTCGACCTAGGCGAGGCGAAGGCACCAGGCGAGCTAGCGCCGCGGCTCCGCAAGTACATCTCGAGTGAAACGAAGCTGCCAGCATCGGTCGGACTGGCTACAAGCAAACTGGTCGCGAAAGTAGCGAGCGACTTCGACAAGCCGGAAGGTTGCACAATCGTGCCACCCGGCAGCGAGGCGGAATTCTTGGCGTCCCTGCCGGTCCGGCGGCTCTACGGTGTCGGCCCCAAGACGGGCGCGGCGCTGGCCGAGCTCGGAATCGAGACCTGCGGCGATCTGGTCAGAGCGGACGTCCAGGTACTGCAGCCTGCCTTTGGCAGCTATGCTGTGGTGCTACAGGAACTGGCGCATGGTATCGACACGCGGCCGGTCGACCCAAGCCCATGGGAGCGCAAGCAGATTTCGACCGAACACACCTTCCCCAAGGACGTCACGGATCGCAAGCAGCTGCTGGCAGCACTTGCCAGGTTGTGCGAACAGGTCTCCGATGAACTTACCAGCTCCAGTCGTACCGGCCGTACGGTGACACTGAAACTGCGCTGGAGCGATTTCACGACCATTACCCGCCAGCGCACGCTTCCCGGCGAAATCGCCGCCGCCGAGGACATCCTGCGCGCCGCGACCGTGCTGCTCGACCGCAACTGGGAGGGACAGCCGGTGCGACTGCTCGGTATTGGCGTCAGCCGGTTAGGGACGAAGGCGCAGACACGACTGGGAGAGTTCTAGCGCTGCTCCCTCAGGCTTCCTGTCTCTAGTTTTGACTTGTCTCTAGTTTAGCGATGGCGTCGTGCTGAAGTGACGCTGGGAAACCTCTCCAGCCGTTTTCAGAAGTCAAACAGGCTCCTCTGCCCCTTGTCGGCCGCCACGTCTGGCTTTGCCGGCTCTGTTTCTTCGTCCTCGTCCTCGGCAGCGCGTGCGGCGCGTTGTGCCGAAGGGAGCGTCTTGAGCGTGATGACCTCCCGCTCCTGGCGGAATTCCTGAGATGCTTCCATGACTGCTTTGACCGTGCGGTCCTTGGTGTTCGTACTGAGCAGCTGCGCCAGCTCAGCTTCGGTCAGCTCCAGCTTGCCTGCGATTCTAGCGGCCTTTTTCGCATCACCGCGGCAGCTCGCCGCCACGACAGCCAGCTGCTCCAGCTTCGCCCGCCGCTTCGACATGTGTGCCGCCGCGCCTATCTTGGCGGCGAGCGAGTCGCGCGCTGCTCGTGTGCCGCGCGAGGCGCCCATCTTGCGAATCCAGGACGGGAACTGCAACCGCGCGCCCGACGGGGGATGGCGACGCGAGAGCGCGACGCCGCTGCTCAGCAGCTCGCTGGCGTAGCCCCACAGGCCGAAGTTCTGCTGGCGGCGGGTGCGCGCCAGCAATACATCGGCGTGCGCGACCCGCCGGTAGGCGCGCTCCAAGTCGTTCGGCTGGCGATACATCAGCGGCAGGTTGTCGCTGACCCACGTCGCGATTTCGCCGGGCGGCTCGTGAAGGTCGAAGACCGCCTTGCGTGGTCCGTCGTAGTCGTCACCCTCAAAGATGGCGCGCAGAGTGTCGAACATCTCCGCTTTGCGGTCGCGGACGCCGAGCGCATCAACCTGCTCATCGTCGACCGTCAGCCCGCCCTCGGCCAGCGACTGCAGGTCGTTGAGTGCGCCGCGCAGGTCACCGCTCGCATTCTTTGCCAACCGCTGGACCACCGCCGGCTCGATTTCGATGCCCTCGACCGCAGCCACCTCATTCAGCACTTCGCGAATTGTGGCGGCGGAGAGCCGCTGGAACTTGATGGTCTGCGCCAGCCGCCGGAACGCGCCGCCGCTGCCCTTGGTGAGCGCATAGAGGTCGTTGACCGTCAGGATGACGGGCTGCCGCGTTTCGCGCAGCGTGAGTATGACTGCCTTGCGGCCGCCGCGGTCGCTGAAGTCCTTCTCCTTGGAGGCAGACTGCTCGGGCCGCTCGTAGAGGTTGTCGGCCTCATCAAGCAGAATCAGCTTGGTGCGCGGCGCGGCGCCGTCGGTGGCGAACCCCTCGAACAGGCCCGCTCGCAGGGCGACGCCCTCGATGACTGGTCCCGAGCGCGCGTCAGAAGCGTTCAGCTCGACCACTTCCCACCCCATTTCGCCCGCGAGCGCCAGCGCGGCAGATGTCTTGCCGCAGCCGGCTGGCCCCGCCAGGATAACGCCGCGCTGATCAGGGACTCCACGCTCCCACGCCGAGCCCCAGGCGCGCAGCTGGCTCACCGCGTGCGGGTTGCCCCTGACGTCGGCCAGAGTCTCAGGGCGGTACTTCTCGCTCCAGGGCAGGCTCAGCGTCCCACCTGCGTGAAGAAATGTGCCTTCTGGCGCGCCAGGATTGAGCCGGCGTTGCGCTTGACGGTCCAGCAGCAGAGCAGGATGGCACCGGCGCAGGTGAGCATCGTGGCGGTGAAGCTAGTGCGGAACTCCTTCACCGCTGCGAGGTTTTCCTGCGAGAGCTGGAAGACCGAGATATCCCATGCCGGCGAGTGCGCCATCCAGACCAAGTAGCCAGCGGCGAACGCCCCCGCCAGCGCCGGCGTCCAGAGTGTCTTGCGGGTGCGCAGCTGCAGCTGCCGCACCGGCGCCAGCAGCACCAGCGCCAGTCCAATCCCGATCAGCGTGAAGAACCAGGTCATGAACCGCTCCTGATAGAAATTAATTGCCGTTATGGGCGCGTCGATTGCCAGCCCCAGCGGCGCAAGGGCCACAATGATGGCGGCAATGAACACCAGCCGCGAAGCGGTCAGCATCGCCAGAGGCAGCCCCTGCTCGACCTCCAGCCGGCCAAAGGCGTGGCGCAGGAAGTGCACCAGCAGCAGCATGCTCCCGGCGAGCGGCGTGAAGACAATTATCACGAATACCACCGCCCCCGTCACCTGCCCCTCAATGCCTTCGGAATCCATCCCGGTCTGGCGCATAATCGCTTCGGACTCCTGCATCACGATGGTCCCGGCCGCGCCATAGACCGCGGCAACTAGCAAGCCGGTGAAGAGCACCCGCCGCCCGAACGAACGGTAAGCGAACGCATCCGGCTGGTCATCTATCAGCCGTACCATCGTGTCCGGAACGCTACGCCCCCTTTAGAGCGTTGTCTGCTCCGGCTCGTGCTGGCCTGCCAGCTGCTGCGCCAGCAGGGAGCCGATGCCGGGCACCCGCGCCAGCTCCTTCTCAGTAGCAGTTGTGAGTGCATCCGGGGCCGCAAAGCCGTGGTTGAAGAGCGCCCGCGCCCGGATACGGCCCACCCCGGGCAGCGCGAGCAGCGGCAGCAGCTCGCGCCGCACCCCGTGGGTGATGCGCGTGCGCAGCTGCTCCAGCTCCGCAACCGCTTCGGGCGCGAGCAGCCGCGCCAGCTCGCTGGCGGCGTAGAGCAACCACTCGGCGACGTCGACCTTGGCGCGGATGTCGCCTGGTGTGGTCGAGTAGCGCTTGAGCAGCTGCTCCTCCGGCATCTCCTCGGTCCAGTCCTGCAGCAGCAGCGCGGTCTTCAGGTCCCACAGGTAGAACTCCATTTCGACCTGGTCTTCGGGCGTGGGGAGCATCAGCTCGCCTTCGGCGTTCATCATCCGCACCAGGTACTGTTCCATCTCCTGCTTGCGCACGTAGAGAGAATGGATGTTGGGCGTCCGCGCCACCATGTGCAGCAGCCCCAGCGGGTTGGGTGGTACGCCCGACTCAAGCGCGCGCCGCATTGTGACGCCGGAGAGCGGGTCGACGTAAAGCTGCGCGACCCTGCGGCCGAAATCGGTCGCTGCGAATCCCTCGCGCTGCGTCTCGCTGGCGGGGGCGAACTCGCCCGGCTCGGCGCCAGTCACCGTGATGAATCCTTCCTCGCGCAGGAATTCCAGCACGCGATTGAGCCGGTGCTGCGTGCGCCACAGCTCGCCCTGCGCGCCGAAGAGCGTGCGGTCCAGGAAGCTGTGCAGCGCCTCGCGGTCGCTCGTCGCGCCCACGGCAATTAGCGCCAGCAAGTGGGTGCGCAGCGCCGGCTCGGCACCCAGACGCGACACCACCGGCTCCGGCTCGCTGCGAAAGTAGGCCGCTTCCGCCTCCTCTGCCTGTGCAACGTCCTTCGCTATGAGCACCCCCTCGCCTTCAGCGTCGTAGCCCGGGCGGCCGGCGCGGCCCAGCATCTGGTGCACCTCCAGTACGGGCAGCGGCTGGTTGGACTGGAATGAAGATTCCCACCGCTTCAGGTCGCGTACGATTACGCGCCGCGCCGGCAGGTTCACACCGGCGGCAAGCGTTGGTGTCGCGACCAGCGCCTTCAGTCGCCGCGCCCGGAACTGCGCCTCCACCAGCTTGCGGTGCCGGTTGGTCAGCCCGGCGTGGTGGAACGCGACGCCA
>JAKURS010000033.1 GCA_022449705.1 Candidatus Poseidoniia archaeon
GGTGCCTGCTCCTACGGGGCGGTCCAGGTAGTGGACACCGAGCTCGTCGGTGTTGTACTCCTTGCCGTCAAAGATTGAGTCATCAACGCCTTTCAACGGGTTGGATGTACCATCAACGATCAGGGCACCGCGAGTATCGTAGTGTATGTACCCTCCGCGGTAGCCGGCTCCGCCATAGGAGTGGAACCAGTCACCCATCTGGGTCACGTGGATAACGTTGCGGTTGGTGGTGCAGAAGCCGTTGCCGCCAGTGGCACAGTCGCCGTCCAGGTAATTCATCATGATAGTCTGCTCCTGAGCATTGACGTAGGCGCGGCCGTTCCAGCCGCCGTACCAGATGATGGCTTCGTAGTCATCAACGATATCGAGTCCCTCGTCTCCGCTCGGCAGGCCGCGATCAACCTGCTCCCAGAATCCGGCGCGGAAGACGTCGAACGAGTAGCGCCCGTCATTGAGCGCGGTCTCGATATGCGTCGCTTCCAGCCAGGGGCCCGACATCCAGAACTCAGCGTCATCATCCATGACGAGAATCTTGGCGTCGCCAGGATCCGCCCTTATGGGCGAGAACTTGCCTGCCTGTACTGTCACCGGCTGTGGCAGCATGTCGTCCGGCACGATGCCGAGCGGTGCTGCATCCGTGACGTCGAGAGCATCGATGTCACCTGAGGTGAGTATGGCCGCCTGGGAGGCGACACTGGCCTGCTCTTCGTAGTCGCCGCTGGCCAGCAGGGTAAAACTGCTGAACGCCATTAGGACGGCGACCACAAACGCTGCCAGCTTCCCGGTCGGGGAAGCGGACAAAAAGCTGTTTGTTTCCATATTGACACACCTTCGTGTTTTGTCCTTTTACCAGCTCGCGGGTGCGAGCGCGGTTCGACGTCACCCACACCCCCTTTAATAAAATAACACCCCAGCGCGGCGAAACTACTATTTAAATTAAGCGGTTCAAAGTTTTGACATTTGGCCATTACCACGCCGAATATCGAGTACCCGCAGCTCCCGGCCGGGCGAGAAGGGGTGAACCAGTCGCTGCGCCTCCACCACGCCGTTTCCGGCGAGTACTGTGGTCGTTTCCGCAGCCGCATCCTCGCCGCGGTCGGCCAGCAGGTAGAGGTGCAGCATCCCACCCGGCCGGGTCGCCGCCAGCGCCGGCTCGAGGTAGCGCAGCCGGGCCGTGGGGTGGTTCAGCACCACGCGGTCGAAGTCCTGCAAACCGGGCAGCAGCGCCTCTGCCAGCGCGATACGAAACTTGATGCTATCTGACGACAGGCTATTAAGCGCGAAGTTGCGCTCCGCCCAGCGCTGCGCGGCGGGATTGCCATCCGCCGCGAGCACCTGCGCGCCGGCAGCCGCGGCGCTGACTGCGAAGGGTGCCGCGCCGGCGAACGGGTCCAAGAATCTCTCGCCCGGACGCACCAGGGCTGCGATGCGTGCGCGCTCGGTCGCCAGTCGCGGTGAGAAGTAGACCTGGCGCAGGTCGACCTCGAAGCGCAGTCCGTTCTCGCGATGGTGCACTATCAGATCGTCATCACCAGCGATGACGCGCAGCGTGCGGACGCGCCACCGGCCGCCAACGCCGCTGTCGAGCGCGACGGTGCGCAACTGGCCACGGCTTGCCAGCAGCGCCTCTGCGATGGGAACGGCGTGCGGCTCCGCCTCGTCGGAGAGCCGCAGGATAGCGGCGTGGCCCAGCAGATCGAAGCCGCGCGGAGCCAGCTTTCGTAGCGCGGAGGGCAGCCGCTGCCGGTAGTCGCCGGCCGGTCGCTGACGCAGCCGTGGCTCGCGCTCGACGACGTCACCCTCCGCGGCCCCGCAGAGCGGCCAGAGCACGCTGTCGCCTTCCCGCTGCGGCAGGCAGTCAAGGTGCAGCACGCCGCTGCGCTCGAGCGCGCGCCGCGCCGCCTCCGCCTCCCTGCAGGACACCTGCAGGTGCTTCACGCTATTGCCTTGCAGTAGCCGGCGGCGTCCAAGAGACCTTCCGGCGTACCGGCCGGCTGGAAGGCGGCAATCCAGCCCAACTCGTAGGGCGACTCGTTGACCAGCTCAGGCGCCTCCTCCAGCTGCGAGTTGACCTCCACCACTGTTCCCGCCACTGGCGCGTAGATGTCGCTGGCCGCTTTCACCGACTCGGCGACGGCGAAGCCCTGGCCCGCCTCGAAACTGTCACCAACGGAAGGCAGCTCGACGTATACGACATCGGATAGCGCCGCCTGCGCGTGGTCGGTGATACCGACCAGCAGCGTGCCGTCCTCGCGCTCACGGACCCACTCGTGCGTCTCGGCATACAGCAGCTCTTCGGGAATAGAACTCACTGGAACGGCGGCCGCACCACGCGTCCGCTTAAGTGTTTTCCGCGCACCTCGACCGCCACCTCCGCGCCCGGCGTGAGCGACAGGTAGGCGAGCCCGATGCCGGTGCCGAGCGACGGCGAGAGCGTGCCACTGGTGAGAGTGCCGACGCGCTCGCCCGCGTGGAACACGGCACAGCCGGGGCGCGGGACGCCGCGCTGCTCCAGCTGCACGCCCTGCAGCACCGCATAGCCGCCCGCCTCGCGCTGAGCCAGCAGCGCGTCGCGACCAATGAAATCATGCTCCCAGTCGACAACCCACTCGCAACTGGCTTCGAGCGGCGTCTGGCTCCCGTCGAAATCACTACCGGAGAGCAGCATCCCGCGCTCGAGCCGCAGCGTATCACGCGCGCCGAGGCCGCACGGCACCGCACCGCGCGCCAGCAGCGCCTCCCATAGCGGCGGGGCGTCGGCAGCGGGGACGATGATTTCGCACCCCGCTCCGCCCGTGTAGCCAGTGCCGCTCACCAGCAGCTCGCCGTGATGCTCAACGCGGAACGGCTCTACCGCCAGCCCCAGCCCTTCCTGTAGCAGCCGCGGCGCGTCCGGGCCCTGCAGTGCCAGGCACGCCAGCTCGGCACTGCGATTTTCCAGCGTGGCGTCGAAGTCATCGATATGTGCTGCGAGCCACGCCTCGATGCGGACAGTCGTAGCGGCGTTGGGCACCAGCAACAGCTCGTCGGCAGCGAGCCGGAACGCAATCACGTCGTCAAGGATGCGCCCCTGCTCATCGAGGATATGGCAGTAGCGGCACTCGCCCGCCGCCAGCCGTGCCAAGTCCCAGGTCGCCATCCGTGCCAGAAACTCTGCCGCCTGCGGGCCGCGGACGAACAGCTGCCCCATGTGCGATACGTCGAACAGCCCTGCTGCCGAGCGCACCGCACGGTGCTCGGCGATGATGCCCTTGAACTGGAGCGGCATTTCCCAGCCGGCGAACTCGACCAGTCGCGCACCGCGCGCGACATGCCTCTCATAGAGCGGGGTGTGGTGCATCGCGACTGCACCCCGCTGCACGGCAAAACCGTTGGGGCGTGACTCAATGCTTATAACCGAGTGGACGTGCCGCACGACGTGGCAGCCCCTGACGACGACAAGAAGCGCGGTTTTAAGCAGAGCGTAAAAGTCACCATCGAAGACAAAGAAGGGCAGAAACATACGTTGCGGCTGCCGCTGCCGTATCGCCCCAAGGGGGAGATGTTCGCCGTCGCCGAGACCTTCCAGGGCGGCAGCCGGCTGCAGCTTATCTGCGAGGATGGCAAGCGGCGCATGGGGCGCATCCCGGGCAAGCTGCGGCGACGGATGTGGGTGCGCGAGAATGACCTGCTGATTATCGTCCCGTGGTCCTTCCAGGATTCCAAGGCGGACGTTAAGTTCCGGTACACGGCGACGCAGAGCGCCAACCTGAAGCGACAGGACCTGATACCGGAAATCCTGGACATCTACTGATGGAAGAAAGCCTGCTGGCGCTGGACCGGCAGCTTGGGCAGCTGGCACGGACGGGCGACCGCGACTGGCGCAAGACGCTCGACGGGGTGTTTGACGAGCCGACGCTCAGGGCCATCCAGCAGCTCTTCAGCCGCGGCGTGCTGTACACGCTCGAAAACATCATCGCCACCGGCAAGGAGGCCAACGTCTTCCGTGGCAAAACGCTCGACGGACGCAACCGCGCAGTCAAGATTTACCGGATCAGCACCGCCACCTTCCGCAAGCTGGCGCCCTATCTGGATGGCGACCCGCGCTTCCCGCACGGCGGCAAGTCGCACCGCGACCGGATTTTCACCTGGGCGCAGAAGGAGTTCAAGAACCTGCACCTGATGCACGCTGCCGGTGCGCGCGTTCCGCGGCCGTACCACGTCCATCGAAACCTGCTGGTGATGCAGTACCTTGGCTGGCGCTACCGCCCCTACCCGACACTGCGCGAACTGCCACCGGCGGAGCCGCGCGAATTCTTGCGGCAGCTGATGGACTCGGTGAGAGCGTGGCAACGGGCGGGGCTAGCGCACGGCGACCTGTCGGAATACAACGTACTTAACGTGCGCGAGACGCCGTGGGTGATTGACGTCGGGCAGGGCGTCCCGCGACAGCACCCGCGCTTTGACGAGCTGCACGCGCGCGACCTCGCCAATATTCACCGCTGGTTCTGCAAGCGGTTACCGGGGCTGGAACTGGAGGAGCTGGAAGCATGGAGTACGTGAGGATTCCACAGCATCGCATCGGCGTGCTCATCGGGCCTGACGGAGCGACCCGCAAGGAGTTCGAGGAGGCGACGGGATGCGGCCTCGAGATTGACTCGCGGACCGGCATCGTACACGTAACCGTCCCCGAGGGGCGCGACGCACTGCTAGGGCTGCAGCTGCTCTCGGTCGTGCGCGCCATCGGCTGTGGCTTCTCGCCGGAAGCGGCGCGCGACCTGCTCGACCCCGAGACCTATCTCGTGGTGGTGGACATCCGCGACCATACCGGCCACTCGCGGCGGCGGCTGGAGCGGATGCGCGGCAGGATCATCGGGCGTGGCGGCAGGACCCGCCGCATCATCGAGGAGCAGAGCGGCGCGCGGGTGGCGGTGCAGGGGCACACAGCCACTATCCTGGGCTCACAGGCAGCAGTCGAAGCGGCACAGGTCTCCGTGGGGATGCTGCTGGGCGGCGCCGAGCACGGCTCGGTCTATCACTACCTCGAGGGGCACCGGAGGAGACGGTAATCGCCCGGCAGCGCAAATTGTTAAATATTTCACATGCATGTGCCGGAAAGCCCGTTGTTCCGGACATGACAGTGCAGTACTGGGCGCGGGTGTCCATGACGAGAGGTGCAAGAATCCATGAAACATGAATACAAGGGGGCGGCAGCGTGAAGGTCACTTTCCTGGGCGTCGGCGAGGCGTTTGACGAAACGCAGACTAATGTCTGCCTGCTGGTTGAGGCGGCCGGGCGACGGATGCTGATGGAATGCGGTGCCAACGCGCCCTCGACAGTCTGGAAAAAGTCGACCCGGGCCGACTACCTGGACGGCATCTTTATCTCGCATTTCCACGCCGACCACTCCTTCGGGCTGCCGGCGCTGGTAATGCGCATGTGGGAGGACGGACGGACGCGGCCGTTCTACCTGTTCGGCCCGATCGGGAGCCAGCGGTTCATTGAGCGACTGATGAAGATGGCATACCCCGGCATGGTCGAGAACGTGCCCTTCACGCTGCGTTTCCGCGAGCTGCAGCGCTCGCATCGCTGGGATGACTGGAACCTGCGCGTCGTCAGCACGCGCCACTCGGTGCCCAACCTGGGGTTGCGGCTGGAAGCGGGGTCACCGCAGAAGGTATTCTGCTACTCGGGCGACGGGATGTTCACCCCCACCGCCGCCAAACTCTATACGGGAGCAAACCTGCTGGTGCACGAGGCGTACATGGATGACGGGCTGACCAAGACCCACTGCAGCCTGATGCAGCTGGAGCGGCTGCACGACCTGGCGCGGCCTGAACGGATGGCACTGGTCCACCTGCGACGCGACCTGCGCAAGCAGAAAGACGAAATCATCAAGCGCTACCGTCGCCGGAAGTGGACCATTCCCGAGGCGGGCGACAGCGTCACCTGCTGAGTGGGCCACCAGCGCCTCGTCCACACCGTCAGCTTCGAATCGGCACGCAAGCTGACGCGCGTTCCTCCCGGGCATCCCTGCGGACGGCTCTACGGCCTCGCCTTCCAGCTCGAAATCCATGTCGAGGGTGAGCTTGACCCCGCGACCGGCATGGTGGTCGATTTCGCAGTGCTCGAAGAGGCATTTGCGCCGCTCAGGGCGCAGCTGGACCACAACTACCTCAACGAACTGCCAGGGCTGGAAAACCCGACCAGCGAGGTCTTGGCGGAGTGGATCTGGGAACGGCTGGCGCCCGGGTTGCCGGGGCTGCGCAAGCTGGTGCTGTGGGAGAACGAGCGCTCGCGGGTCGAGTTCTGCGGCTGACGGGGGCGGTCGCGCGGAAAGCCGGGTAGGCCGCCGTTGCAGGCGGGCGGCTCGTTTTTTAGCCGCCCGCCACTGAGCAGGCGTGCCCACTATCACCTTCCGGGTTGATACAACCGCACGCGGCAAGCGGCTGCTCGACCTAGGTGAGCTGATGCGCGAGGCTGGCTACCTCGAGGGGTTCAGCTTCGACCATGATGCCCAGGAGGTCCGCTTCCACTTCGCCGAACCACCTGTGGTCTTCGGTCCCGACGGCAAGATTGACCTGGGCGAACTGGAGGAATATGTTCGCAGCGAGACCTCAGTCGGCAAGAAATTCGACGATGAACTGTTGCGCGAGGTCTTCAACCTCGACGAGACCGGACACGTCTGGCAGCCAGAAGAGTAACACCGGCCAAGACCGCCGCCGCCATCCAGGCTGCCGGTGCCGGGAGGAGTGAGTCATCGTCGCGCTGCAGCGACTGCACCTCGACCTGCACGGTCGCCTCGCCAGTCGCACCGGTGGGGTCGCGTGCGACCAGCGTCAGCATATGCGTGCCGGCTGAGAGCTGGACCTCGACCGATGTTTCGGTCGTCGTCGCAAGTAATCCGTCACGGTCACTGCTCCAGATGAAGAGCAGCTGGTCTCCGTCCGGGTCGCTGCTGCCGGCGGCAGAGAGCGTAACCAGCGTGCCTTCCGTCAGCTGTGTGCCGGGAAGCGGCAGCGCAATCAATGCCTGCGGGGCACCGTTGGGCGCCTGCTCCAGGACACTTACGGTGACGCTAGCCGGGGCGGACGAGCGCGCGCCCTCGTCATCTTCGACCTCAAGCGTCGCGACGTAGCTGCCCGGGGCAGTGTAGGTGTGCAGTATCCACGACTGCGAGCCCCAGCCGGTCGTTTCGCCATCGCCAAAATCGAAGGCGTAGGCGGCAATGTCAGAATCATCGCTGGATGAGTTTCCGCTGAAGCTGACAGGGTTGCCGACCTCGACCTCAAGCAGGTCAGCCGCCAGTCGCGCTGTCGGCCTGCGATTGGCGTCGTCGTTGGTCACTTCGACCTCGACTGTGGCCAATGATGAATAATTAAAGCCGTCCCACGCCCGCGCCTCGATGCGGTAGCGGCCGTTCAGGTCCTGCGTCGTATTCCACTCCCAGCTCCAGGCGGTGGTGCCTTCTGCTACTTCCCACTCGCCAGGAGTGACGCGCGCCTCGACACGGCGCACCGCCCAGTCGTCGCTGGCGGTACCGGAAACGGTGACCAGACCAGAAACAATCTGGTTCTGGTAGGGGGTGGTGATGAACAGCAGCGGTGGTTGGGTGTCGATTACCTCCACGATGCTGACCATGAGCTGCGCTGTGTGATCGGACTCGTCGGCGTCGCTGGGGGAGATGTCGACCAGCTCCGCTGCCAGCGTGTGGTCACCCAGCGTCGCGGTCCAGCCGAACGCCAGCGTGAGCGCCTGCTCCGGGTCGAGCGACCCCTCGCGGGTGCCGAGCGGCTCGCCATCGGCGCTGAACGCGACGCTGAAGCTGCGTGCCCGGCCCTGGCCTTCGTTGACGATGCGAGCCACCAGCTGCACCTCCTCGTCCGGCAGCGGCACTTCCGGCTGCAACCGCAAGGACTCGAACCGCAGGTCAGGCGGGTCGCTGTAGCTGCTCAGGTCGAGGGCGGTGGGAACGCCGGAGTTGTTGTTAAGCGTGAAGCTGGCGCGAAGCTGCGTCTCCGTGACCGTTTCCGGGGCCAACAGGTCGAAGCGCAGCGTCGGGTGCGAGGCGAGCAGCTCGCCCGTATCGGGCTCACCGGTGTAGTTGAACCAAGCGCGCACGAAGTGCTCACCATCCTGCTCGCCGACCCAAAGCCCCTCCTCGGCGCTCAGGCTATCTGCGGCATTCGCATCCAGCTCGAAATTGCCGGGCGCCGGCCACGCTGCCGACCAGCGCGCCTCCATTGTGACCGAATCAGGCAGCTCTCCCTGCGGGTAGTTCTGGATAGTACCGCCATCCTCGCCGCGGGTGGTAAACTCGGTGCGGGTGTAATCCATAGTGAGCGTGAAACTTTCGTTCGCCAGTACTGGGATTTCAGCCAGTCCTGCCAGACTGCCGGACGCCAAATCGAGCGACCGCTGTACGGCACCGAGGGCGTCAACAGTACCCCAGCCGTAGCAGTTGTTGGGCGAGTAGAACTCGCCGCAGTCCAAGTCGAACGGGACGTGATGGTCGCTGGTCTCGCGCATGATCTGCTTGTATGGGCTAATGATGGAGTCGGGGCGCATTTGCGGGTTGGCCTGTACCATCAGCGCGGCAAGGCCGGCGATGTGCGGCGCCGACATGCTGGTTCCCGAGTAGGAAACATACCCGTCGCCACTACCCTTCTGGGCTGACATCACGCCGCCGCCGGGTGCCATCACGTCCGGCTTGAGGCGGCCGTCACCAGTCGGGCCGCGTGAAGAGTAGATTTCACGGTTGTGTTCGTCGTTGACAGCGCCGACGGTAATCGCGCGCTCGCTGTCGCCAGGGTAGGTGACCGAGCCGGGGTGTGCCGCGAAGCCGAGATTACCGTTGCCGATGGCGACCGTCGTCACGATGCCGTTCTCGACGGCAGCGTCGAGCGCCTGTGATATGGAGGACTGGCCATTATTGGTCGCGCCCGGTATCACGACCGGTCCGCCCAGCGAGAGAGACATGACACGGATGTTGAACCGGTCGCGGTTGGCAATGGTCCAATCGACCGCGCGCAGCAGGTCATTGGTGTCGCCGCCACCGCCGTCAAGCGCAATCACCCCCGCCAGCCGCGCCTGCGGTGCCACGCCGGCGTAGGTTCCCGAAGGCCCGCCGGTACCGGCAGCGATGCCGGCGACATGGGTGCCGTGGCTGCCGGAGTCGTGCGGCTGTTCTTCGGGGTATTCCTTGTCGGTGTTGGCGTTGTAGAACGCCAGCTTGCCGTCCGCATCGACCGCTATCTTCGGGTCATCGGTCGAGCCGATATCATCAAGGTCATCGAGCGACTCATGCGCGAAATCGACGCCAGTATCGAGAATCGCGATGGTCACGTTCTCGCCCCGAAAGCCGAACTGCGACCAGACGGCGGTCGTGCGCAGCGAAGCGACGCTGTTGTCGAGCGCGGGATAGAACATGACGTCCGGCTCGAGCCACACCAGTCCAGAAATCCATGTCAGTGATGGTAGCGCATTGAGCGGCACGATTGCCCCGAATGTCTCGAATCTGGGAAACCAGGAGACGACTTCACCACCTAAGGACACAACGTAGGTGCGGTGCTCACCACGTAAATCATCCACACGTATGATTACCGAAATCTGCCCTTCTGGGGCTGGCGTTCCTCCCAATTCACCAATGCGCCCCGGCTGGGCAGCCATCAGCGCCAGCCGCGGGTCAACCAAGTGCGCCGTTTCGGCTGGCAACTCAACCCCAACCGGTGATGTGGGAG
>JAKURS010000034.1 GCA_022449705.1 Candidatus Poseidoniia archaeon
TGCTGGCGCTGCAGCAGGGTCACGACGGCTCTCCGTCTACCGATGAACTGCACTTCATCCTTGTCCACCAGAATTTTGAATTGTGGTTCAAGTTGGTGATTTCGGAGCTGCGCGCGGCGCGCGACATTCTCGATCGCGACTACATTGCTGAAGAGCGCATCCCGCGCGCGGTGCATCACCTGCGGCGAATTATTGAGACCTTCCGGCTGATGGCGCAGCAGTGGAAGGTGATGGAGACGCTTACGCCGCAGGACTTCCTGAACTTCCGTGACAAGCTCGGTACCGCCTCCGGCTTCGAGTCGTTCCAGATGCGCGAGATGGAGGCGCTGCTGGGGCCGCAGCTGCGCGATGGTGAGCAGCGTGACCTGCCTGGCCCGACCGAAGAGCGGCCACTGGTCGCCGTCGTGGGTGACTGGCTGGCGCGCACGCCCATTATGGGTTCCGCGCCGGGCGACGCGGGCGACGACACGGTCGTCACCCGCTTCATCGAGGACTACCTCGCAGCGCACGCCACACTCGGCGCCGAGACGGCAGAGCGATACGGTGGCACGCCCGAAATCGAGGCGCGCTTTGCCGCTGAGGCCGAGGGCGCGCGCGAGTTTCTCGCGCCCGGCGGGGGAGTGGACCGTGCCCGCGCGGGTCTGCTCTTTATCGAGTCCTACCGCGAGCTGCCACTGCTGGCGTGGCCGCGGCGACTGGTCGACACGCTGGTCGAGCTGGAGCAGCAGATGGTGCTCTGGCGCTCGGCGCACGCGCGGATGGTCGAGCGCATCATCGGTCAGCGCACTGGCACCGGCGGCTCGAGTGGGGTTGACTACCTCGACTCGACGACGCAGTGGCGCGTCTTCGGCGACCTCTGGGCGGTGCGCACACTCCTGATTCGGAAGGACGCGCTGCCGCCGCTGGAAAACGCAGAATTCTACGGCTTCGCAGGAGGGGAAAATGGGTGACCTCGCCGGGAAACGGGCGCTGGTTTGTGGCGGCACGCATGGCATAGGCGCCGCCGCCGCGGAGGCGCTGCACAATCGCGGCGCCGCTGTCACAATTCTGGCACGTTCCGCCACCGGTACCAGTGCCCTGACGTGCGACTTGGAGGACCTCGAGGCGCTGACGACCACTATAAAAGTAGAGCTGGACGCCAACGGCGCGTTCGAGGTGCTGGTCAACAACTCCGCCGGCCCTCCCGCGGGACCACTGCTCGAAGCGGCGCCAGCCGACTTCGAGAAAGCGCTGCGCCGCCATCTCTTCGCATCACACACGCTGGTGCAGCTGCTGCTGCCTGGAATGCGCGAGGCGGGCTACGGTCGCATTATCAATATCATCTCGACCTCGGTCAGGGAGCCGATTCCGGGGCTGGGGGTCAGCAACACCGTGCGGGGCGCGATGGCGGCGTGGGCCAAGACGCTCTCCAGAGAGCTACCACCTGGCGTAACCATCAACTCCATCCTGCCGGGTTACACCTCGACACAGCGGCTGGAGGAGCTGAAGCAGACGCTGGCGGAGCAGCGTGGTGTCACGCCAACCGAGGTCGAGGCCGCGTGGCTCGCCACCGTCCCGGAGGGGCGGCTGGCGCATCCTTCGGAGCTGGGGGCAGTGATTGCGTTCCTGGCATCGCCCGAGGCGGGCTTCGTGCGCGGCGTCGCACTCCCGGTCGACGGCGGGCGGCTGTCGTCCATCTGAGCATGCAGTTCGACATTTTCCTTTCCATCTGCCACACACCGGTTGCGGGGCAATTGCCGAGCGAGGCGGAGATGTACCAGAACTTCTTTGCGCAGCTGGAGGCGGCCGATGCCTTGGGCTTTGGCACGGCATGGGTCGCGCAGGCCCATTTATCGACCGAGGTGCAGAAGCAGAACCAGCAGCCGGTGGTGCCGCACTGGGAAGGCGAAGTGGGCCTCTGCACCGATTTCTTCCAGCTGGCGCAGCTATGTTTCGCCCGCACGCAGCGCATTGAGGTCGGCAGCGCGGTGATGAGCCTGCTGACGCATGGTGGTCCGGTCGGCGTGGCGGAACGCACCGGCGCGTTCCTGGCGCTGCACGGGCTGGACCCCGCCGAGGAACGGCGGCTGCGCATCGGCTTCTCCGCCGGCCGCTTCGAGTTCATGGCGCGCCCCTATGGCATCGTACCGCGCGACACCGTGGAAGCGGCGGCGTGGCCGGCACTGCGCGGGCAGATTTTCGCCGAGGCGTGCGAAATCTTCCTGCGGCTACTCAATGGCGAGGTATTGAGCAGCGAGATGGTGCGCAAGACCGTGCTCAGCCGCGACAACTTCCGTTCCGACGAGGACTGGCAGGCGGTGCAGAACGCGGCGGTCGCACGTGATTCGCTGGCGGCAGCACCGAACGAAATTACTATTCCATGCCGTTACGAGTTCGAGGAACTAAAGATTATTCCGCAGGAGTGGCGACAGGAGCTGCTCGACCTGGTTCTCGGTAGCCACGACCCGCCGCTGCAGGTGGCGTGCAACCGCTGGCGGCCGGTGAAGACTTTCAATCTTTCCATCACGCCGCCCGCGGTAATCGACGCGACGCACGCGCGCATGCGCGGCTGCTACCACCCCGACGGTGGCCCGTGGCAGCGGCACTATATGCCGCGCACAGTGTTCGTGTTCCTGAACGAGGAGCCCGGCCTGACGGCGGGGGAACGCTCGGCTGCGGCGCGCGAGGAGGCGCAGCAGGCGCTCGGCAGTTACTGGGGGGCGCTCGAGGGAACAATCGACCCGATGAAGGTAGCCAACGCCGCTGACAACGCTGTCATTGGCAACGCCGAGGAAGTCGCAAGCCAGCTGGCAGAGCGTTTTGACTCGGGGGACTGCGTCATGGCCTGGTTCGACTTCTTCAATCACGATTCGCCGCGGGTGGTGCGCAACATGGACGCTTTCATGAACAAGGTCGCGCCACGGGTGGAGGCTCTGAAATGAGTCATCCCGTCGACGCTGCGGAACTTTACCCGGAGAGCCCACTGGGCGAGCTGGGGGGTGACGTTCCGACCGGGCGCGACGTCGAGTGGGAGCCGCTCGTGGATTACCGGCGCAATGGCGTTTCGGAAACAACAATCCACGGTGCGTTGGCGTGGGCGCACGGCGACGCGGTCATCCACAGCTTCGGTGGCAACGTGCTCTGTTACGGCCGCTCGATGATGAAGCCGCTGATGCTGAAGGTATTCACTGATGAACTGGCGGAGCTGGAGTGGGAGCAAAGGGCGATTACCGTCGCGAGCCACAATGGCACCGCTGAGCACGTACGTGCCGCGCAGTCGCTGCTGCCGCGCTCCGACTGGGGGCTGATGCAGACGCCACTCGACACGCCGCTGGTGCAGTTCGGACGGCAAGTGCGCCGCTCGCGCCGCTGGTATTCTAACTCGTCGGGGCAGCATGCGGCCATTTTGCGCGGTTGCCGTGCCAAGGGATGGAACCGCGCCGGCTACACGCTGCCGAGCCACCCGTTTTTCTTTGCGTTCATGGAACAGGTGCGTCGCTACCTCGGCCCGAAGTGGGAGCCGCTGCGAATTGCGCGCGACGGCGATGGGCTGCCTACGCTCTCGAACACGGTCAACGAGCTGGCGACCTGCTACGCCGGGCTGGCGCGCGACCGTGACGAGGACTGGATCTGGGAGGCGATGGTGCGCCATCCCGACTTGGTCGGCGGTTTCAACCGGCTCGACACCACTATCATCAAGTCCGGCCAGGGCCGCGTCATCGCCAAGGAGGGGGCCGACGGGCTGCTTGGGCTGGCGATTGACCACGACGACTATCCCGATGGGCTGGGTGTAGTAGTCAAGCTTGCGCACGGCTGGAACCCGCAAGCGGCTTGGTATGTCGCGCGTGGCATCCTGGGCGTGCTCGGAATCGAGCTGCGCAACCCCTACCCACTGCGGCGCCAGAAGGCGTTCCTGGTTCCCGGCGTCGTGCCGGAGCGCTACCTGGAAGCGCTCGAGGCCATTCCGACCTGGGATGACTGGGACCCTGACCAAGACCGCTGGTACTTCGACCCCGCCGATTATCGGGGCGACTGATGAGGCGGCTCACCAACCTCATCGCCGGCGAGTGGGCAGCCCCGCAAGATGGTGAATATTTCGACGACCATAATCCTGCCACCGGCGAGAAAATCGCCGAGATTCCTTTTTCGACCGCGGCCGATATCGAGGCAGCGGTCGCCGGGGCCCAGGCGGCTCAGCCGGAGTGGGGCGCACTTCCTGTGGAGGAGCGCGCGGTCTGGCTTGATCGCATTGCCAGTGCCCTGGAAGCACGCAGCGACGAAATCGCTGAACTGGAGTCGCGTGATACCGGCAAGCCGGTCGCGCTGGCGCGCGCCGTGGATGCTGCACGCAGCGTCCTGAACTTCCGTTTCTTCGCCGGGCTGGTGGGCGAGATTCCCGATGAGCAGTATAAAATGGAAGATGCGCTGAATGTGGTGGTGCGGAAACCAGTCGGCGTTGCAGGACTGATAACGCCCTGGAACCTGCCGCTCTACTTGCTTTCCTGGAAGGTGGCACCCGCAATCATGATGGGCAACTGTGTTGTTTGCAAGCCTTCGCGGCTGACGCCGCTGACCGCCAACTTGTTGGCCGAGGTCATCACGGAGACGGGGCTGCCGGCTGGCGTCGTGAACCTGGTCCACGGCAGCGGCTCGAAATGTGGACAGGCGCTGGTGGAGCATCCTGCAGTTGGTGCGATTTCGTTCACCGGTGGGACGTCGACAGGACGTCGCGTCGCCGCTGGCGCCGCACCGCTGTTCAAGAAGCTTTCACTCGAATTAGGAGGCAAGAACGCCACGATTATTTGCGGTGATGCCGACCTCGAGAAGACGGTCCCCGGAGCGGCGCGTGCAGCTTTCATGAATCAGGGGCAGGTCTGTCTCTGCGGCAGCCGCCTGCTCGTCGAGCGCTCAATCTGGGACGAGTTTGTCCCGCGTTTTGTCGCGCATGTCGAGGGCATGAGTGTCGGAGATCCAGCCTCGTGCGATCTGGGAGCACTGGTCTCACAGGAACATCGCGAGAAGGTCGAGGGCTATGTCGCCCTTGCGCAGGAAGAGGGTGGCACAGTCCTGTGCGGCGGAGAACGTCCTGTACTGGAGTCCCCGTTCGACGCCGGAGCGTTCCTGAAGCCAGCCGTAATCGAAGGTTTGGCGCCCGATTCACGCTGCGCGACCGAAGAGATTTTCGGCCCGGTGGTGACCCTGCATCCGTTCGAGAACGACGACGAGGCGCTCGCCATAGCCAACAACACCGAATATGGCTTGGCAGGGTGTGTCTTGACGCGCGACCTGGCGCGCGGTCGCCGCCTCGCCGAAGGTGTAGAGGCCGGAATGGTCTGGGTCAATTGCTGGCTGCACCGTGACCTGCGCGTTCCCTTTGGAGGAGTAAAGAACAGTGGCGTCGGTCGCGAGGGTGGTCGCTACTCACTCGAGTTCTTCTCAGAGCCGATGAACATTTGCCTGATGGAAGCGTGACCGGGGCTACTCTTCCGCCTGCTGGATGCGCCACCAGACAAAGGGCATGGTGACGAAGTACATCATGATGCCGTAAACCCCGGATGGCAGGCTGTAGACCGACAGGCCGCTCCCCTCGGCCGCCAGGATCAGGCTCCCGATGGTGATGCCGACCGTAGCGTTCTGGATGCCGGACTCGATTGCGACCGTGGTGGCGCGTTTTGTGCCCAGGTCCAGCAGCATGGCGCTGCCGTAACCAATGCCGAGCATCAGCATGTTCAGCACCACCACGCTCGGCCCCAGCTTGGGCAGGTTCTCGACGAAAGTGTCCCACTCTGACGCCAGCGCGCCAATCACGATAATCACGAACAGCACCCCGGCGATCAGGTTCGCCTTCGGCTCGAAACCCAGAGCAGTGTCGGCCGCTTTGGCACGAACGAGCATTCCGAGGCCGACCGGCACCGCGGTGATGGCGAACATCGCCAGGCCGAGTGAGAGGATATCAAGGTCCGGTGCGGCGGCGCCCATGAAGTGGTCAATCGCGAAGACCACGATGAGCGGCAGCGTGACGACGCTGGCGACGCTCACTACTGCAGTGTATGAAATTGAGAGTGCGGTATCGCCGCGCGCGAAGCGGGTGACGATGTTGGAGGTGACACCACCAGGGCAGCAGGCCAGTATCACGAGTCCCACCGCCAGTTCCCCGCTCAGCCCGAATGCCGTCGCCAGCGCGAAACCGACAATCGGCAGCACCACCATTTGGTTCAGCAGCCCCACCGCAAACACCTTTGGCTCATCGACGACCCGCTGGAAGTCGGCAATAGTAAGCCCCAGACCGAGCGAGAACATGATGAACGCCAGCGAGAGCGGCAGGACAACGTCAATCAGCACGTTGCCGCTCTCCGCCTCTTCGGCGGCGACCACGGGCGATAAGGCGAGCAGGCAGAGCAGCACAATGAGCGCGCGCATGGAGTGGGATTCAGCCGGGTCTAAAAACGGGTCAGCCAGACTCCCGTACTGCCGGACGCCGTGACTTATTAATCCGGCCGACCTGCCACCCCATGGCCAAGGGTGAAATCGTGATGGGCGCGCTGGCGCCGCACCCGCCGCACTTGGTCTATGCCGAGAACCCACCGCAGAACGAGCCAGTCTCGGAGGGGGGCTGGGAGGAGCTACGCTGGGGTTACGAGCGGCTGCGCAGGTCGCTGGTTGGCAAGGAATTTGATGTAATCATCGTTCACACCCCACACTGGCAGACCTATGTCGGGACCCACTTCCTGGGCGTGCCGCATTTCAAGAGCCTCTCGGTCGACCCAATCTTCCCGAACCTCTTCCGTTACAGCTACGACCTCACCGTGGATGTGGAGCTGTCGCGTGCCATCCACGATAACGCCGCGAAGGCGGGGCTACATGTGCAGATGATGGAGAACCCCGATTTCCGCATCGACTACGGCACCATCACCAGCTGCCATCTGGTGCGGCCCGAATGGGATATCCCGATAGTTTGTATCTCCTCTAACCGCTCGCGCAATTATTTTTCGGTGGAGGTGATGCAGGCGAATATGGTCAAGCTGGGCAAGGCAACGCGCGAGGCCATCGAAGCCTCGGGCAAGCGGGCGCTACTGCTCTCTAGCAATTCGCTTTCGCACCGCCATTTTACCGAGGAGCCCGAGGTGCCGGAGGACATGTCGCAGGAACACATCACCAACCACCATCAGTATCTTTGGGACATGAAGATGATTGAGCTGATGCGCACCGGGAAGACGCGTGAGATGGTTGACATTATGCCCGATTTCACCGAGCAGACCGTCGCCGAGACCGACGCGGGCAGCTTGACTTGGCTGATGGCGGCGCTAGATTTCCCGGAATACCCGGGTGAGATGCACGCCTACGGAACGGTAATTGGCACCGGCAACGCCATCATCGGCTGGGACCCCGCTTCGGCATGAACGCGACCGCTGTCGGCAGGGAGGCTGCGCTGGGCGAGGCAGCCACCAACGAACCGACGGCCGCCAGCCCGATTCCGCTCGGCATCCTGGTCCCCGGACTGCCGCATCCGCTGCTCTGCCCCGAGGGGAACGAGGGATGGCAGCGCGTCCGCGACGGATTTGCGGCAGCGCGCGAGCGGATTGCCGCCAGCGGCGCCGACCTGCTAGTTGTGTATTCGACAATGTGGCCATCAATATTGGGGCATCAGCTGCAGGCAAACCCGGAGCCAGAGTGGACGCACGTCGATGACGATTTCCACTATCTCGGCAGCATCCCCTACAAGTTCCGTATCGACGCCGAGTTCGCCGAGCTGGCGGTCGCGAAGGCCAGGGTGCGCGGGCTGCACGCGCGCACCGTCGCCTACCATGGTTTCCCCATCGACACCGGCGCGGTGGTGGCGCTGAAGCTGCTCAATCCCGATAACGAACTGCCGGCGACCATCGTCAGCAGCAACATCTACGCCAACCGCACCGAGACCACCGTGCTCGGGAAGGCGCTGCGCGATGCAGTCGAGGAGCAGGGCCGCAAGGCGGTGGCAGTCGTGGTATCGACGCTCTCCAACCGGCTCGTAACGGAGCCGATGGAGCCGGCGGACGACCACATCCACTCGCTCAAGGATGACGAGTGGAACCGCAAGTTCCTCGAGTATCTCGAGAAAGGCCGCCTCGAGGATCTGTCGCAGCTCTCGCGCCAGTTCCACGATGAGGCGCGCGTCCCGAAAGTGGTCGCGTTCAAGCCGTTCTGGTGGTGGGCTGCGTTCATGGGACAGGCCAATCTCTACTCAGGCACGGTCCACGCCTACGAGCCTGTCTGGGGCACCGGCAGCGCGGTCGTCAGCCTCGAGCCGGCGGGAGAAAGCACTGGCGACCTGGAGTACGACGAGGACGACCCCGAGTTCTATTCCGGCGACCGCGAGGTGCTCGACCTGCACGACGCGCCTTCGATGGGCGCGTTGCCGGAGAGCGATGGAGACTGACGCAGCGCCGAAACCGGTCGGTGCCTACGTCCATTACCGCCGGGAAGGTGACATGCTGTTCCTGTCTGGCGTAGGGTCACGACTACCTGATGGCAGTGGGATTGCAGGCGGCGCGACCGAAGACGAGGATGGCAACCCGCAGGAGTATGATATCGTCGCGCAAACCGAGCAGGTCATTGCCAACGTGCGTGCCGTTCTGGAGGCGGCGGGCAGTTCGCTCGACCGCGTAGTTGACGTCACCGTCTTCCTGACGAATATGCGACGCGACTTCCCAGATTTCAACGCCACCTGGGCTCGCCACTTCAAGAACATCGGTGTGGCGCGTACCACGGTCGAAGTGGGCGCGCTACCGACCCCCATCGCGGTCGAGTTCAAGGTTGTGGCGCGCGCGTGAACACGGCGCGGCAGCCGGTACGCTACGTCTTCATGGCCATCCGCGAGCACCCCTGGGGCAGGGAGATGCTGGCGCGGCTGCTGGAGGCAGGTTTTGCGCCGGCACTGATTATCGAGGAGGATTCTGACGTGGGCGAGGTCGAGCGCGAGAAATTCGAGTATCGCATCGGCTCCCACCCGGTCGGCCCGCCGATGGCCGACCAAGCACTCGAGCACGGCATCCTGGTCGTGACAGTGCCCATCCACAACGACGAGCATTGCATGGGCTACATCGAGGAGGCCGAGCCGGAGTTGATAGTTTTCGGCGGTACCCGCATTATCCGCGGTGCTATCCTGGAATACGGCGATGCGCGCGGCGGCGTGCTCAACGCGCATCCCGGGCTGCTGCCGGAGTGCCGTGGCTCTGCATCGCCAGCGTGGTCTGTCTACCACGATATTCCCATCGGCGCCAGCTGCCATTTCTGTTCGGCGGCTATCGACGCCGGTGACCTTGCCGGACGCCGCGAAATCCCCGTGCAGCGCGGCGCGACCTACCACGATATTTGCTATGCGACCCTCGTCGAAGCCGCGAAGCTGATGACCGAGGCCGTAGCTGCATTCGCCGACGGGCGGCTCGATGAGCTGCGCTCTCCGCAAGGCGAATCCGAGTGGCCTACCTTCCGCTACGACGCGGAAGTGGAGAAGGCGGCGATTGCGAAGCTGGAAAATGAAGAGTATGCTCACTACACAGATTAGTTTTGGCCTGACTTCGACCCATTTCCTAGCGACAAGGTTTGGTGTGTATCGGTAGGATTCCCGCG
>JAKURS010000035.1 GCA_022449705.1 Candidatus Poseidoniia archaeon
CGGAGCGAGGCGACCGAGCGCCTGGCGGAGGCGCTGCCATGAACGATGCCGAGCGACTCGAAGCGCTGGAAGGCTGGTTGGCGCGACTCGCGGAATTCCCGGGGCCAGTCATCGTTGAGGGGCAGCGTGATATCATCGCGTTGCGAGGACTGTGCGACGCGCAACTGTTGGTGCTTAACAACGGCCACCCGGTGCTGCAGACGGTCGAGAAGCTGGCGCGCAAGTTGGGGCCGGGCGGCCGCTTCGCCATCCTGACCGACTGGGACCGCACCGGGGGGCGGCTGGCGCGGCAGCTGCGCGAGCTGGGAATCGCGAGCGACCTGCAACCCGATTCCGGGTTGAGGCGCGAGCTTGCGCTGCTGGCACGCCGCGAAATCAGCTGTGTAGAGGAGCTGCCGTCGCTGTTGCAGAAGCTGCGCCCCAAGCAGGCTTAAACCCCGACCAGCCTGCCGGCCGCCCATGAAAGCTGCCACACGCGCGCGGGCAAACGCCGTCGCGCACGGCATCGCCGCCAGCGAGGTACACGCGGTGCTGCGGCGGCACCAACTGGTCGACGGTTTCGACGTCGTTTTCGACTTGGAGCGGTCGCACGGCGCTTGGCTCTACGACGCGCGCAGCGGGTCGGAGTTTTTGGACTGCTTTACCTGCTTCGCTTCTTGGCCGGTTGGGTACAACCATCCCCTGCTGCAGGATTCTGCCTTCCAGGCGCAGTTGCGCAGCGTCGCCTCGAGCAATCCCACCAACTCTGACTTGTACACCCGGGAAATGGCGGAGTTCGTCGAAGCTTTTGCGACGCGCGCTACGCCGCCCGGCTTTCCGCACCATTTCTGGGTTGCCGGCGGGGCGCTGGCGGTCGAGAACGCGCTGAAGGCGGCGTTCGACTGGAAGGCGCGCAAGCTGGGACGCACCGACCTCGAGGCTGACGTCAACGACCTCGTAATACTGCACCTGCGCGACGCGTTCCACGGTCGTAGCGGTTACACGCTCTCGCTGACCAACACCGTGCCAGATAAAATCGGGCTGTTCCCCAAGTTTGCCTGGCCGCGGGTCCATAACCCAACCATTGAGTTCGGTCCCGACGGCGGGATTGCGAACGACATCGTGGCGGAGGAGGCGCGCGCCTGCGCCGAAATCGAGGCCGCCTTTGCCCGGCACGGCAATCACGTTGCCGCCATCATACTCGAGCCGCTGCAGGGCGAGGGGGGTGACAACCACTTCCGCGCCGAGTTCCTTCAGGCATTGCGCGGCTACGCCGACGCGCGCGAGGCGCTGCTCATTTTCGACGAGGTGCAGACTGGTTTCTGGGGCTCGGGGAAACCATGGCTCTGGCAGCACCACGGCGTCGCGCCCGATATCGTCGCCTTCGGCAAGAAGACGCAGGTTTGTGGAATATACTGCTCGGAGCGCATCGACGAGGTCGAGGACAACGTCTTCCAATTCCCGGGGCGCATCAACTCCACCTTTGGTGGCGGCCTGATGGACATGCTGCGCTGCCGCCGCTTCCTTGACATCATCGAAGCCGAGGCGCTGGGTGAGAACATCACTGCACGCGGCGAAGAGCTGCTGGCGGGCTTGCGCACTGTCGCGCGCGAAACTGGCGGTATGGACAACGTGCGCGGCATCGGCAGCCTACTGGCGTTTACACTGCCGTCGCCGGTGGAACGGGACGCTCTGATGCAGGCGCTGGCGCAGCAGAAGGTGCTGGCGCTCAAGGCGGGTCCCGTCTCGATACGGTTCCGGCTGCCACTCGTAATTTCGGCCGACGAGGTGCGGGAACTGCTCGCGCGCGTGCGCGCCGCACTCGTGTCCCGCTAGCGCGGGCGGCAGCTGCGCCATATAGCGGTGTTCGGCGCAGTGGGTTTTAACTGCCCCTCGCTGGAGGAGTGTGCCTATCGACGATAGCGACCATGTCGACGAGCTGCGTGCAGAGGGACTGGCCGAGCTCAAGCTGGGCCACTACCGCCGCGCCCGCCGCACGCTCGAGAAGGCACTGGCAGCGAAGCCGGAGAGCAGGCGGCTGCGGCACGACCTGGGAAAGGTGCACTTGGCGGCCGGACAACCTGAGGCGGCGCTGGAGGAACTCGACCAGATTCCCGATGATGTCTCGCATTCCGAAATCCTCTGGAAGGACCGCGCACTGGCGCAGCTGCTGCTCGGCAACCCAGAAGAAGCCCTGATGTGCGCCAAACGAGCGCTGGAGCGCAAGCCGAGCTATGTCGCAGCACATGTCCTGAAGGCGCGTGCCCAACAGACGCTCGGACAGGGCGAAGCGGCGCTGGCAACCATCAACTCGGTCGCCAGACGCCGGAAGTCTGACCGTGAGGTACTCTACCGCCGCGGCAAGCTGCTGCACGTGCTGGGGCGTTACAGTGACGCACTACAGGATTTCGACGCTATCCTCGAACGGCGGCCGCGTGACCAAGCGGCGCTGGAGGCGAAGGGGCTGGCGCACGACCAGCTGGATGAGCCAGGCGCTGCGGCGGAAGCGCTACAGCAGAGCCTCGAGGCGGAGGATGAGGTGGTCTACAACGACCGCGGTGTCGCGCTCTCGCGGCTCGGATACAACCACCGCGCCATCGAAAGCTACCGGCGGGCCCTGGCGGCCAACCCGCGCTACGCCACCTGCTGGTTCAACCTCGGCAAGGCGCTCTTCAGGGTGGGCAACCTGAAGGAGGCGCTACAGGCGTTCACGCGCGCGACCGAGCTCAACCCCCGGAATCGCTCGGCGTGGAACAACCGCGGTGTGACGCTGCGCCAGCTCAACCGCATCGAAGAGACCATTCCCTGCTACGAGCGCGCCATCGAGTTGAAGCAGGACTACGCCTGGGCCTGGCACAACAAGGGCTACGCGCTCGAGCTGCTCGACCATCCGCGCGAGGCGCTGGTGTGCTACCAGCAGACGCTGGTGCACCAGTCGGGCCACGAGGACCATGACGGCTCCGAGTGGGAGCGGCTGCTCAAGGATACCAAAAAGGCGATAACGCGCATCGAGTTAATCCTGGAACATTAGATGGCTGACGTCAACGAGTTGGTGGAGCAGGGCGAGGCGCTGGTGCGCGAGGGGAGGCTGCGCAAGGCGCTCACCTGCTTCCGCAAGGCAGTCGACCTGGCGCCGGAGGACCCTTTGCTGCACAACAGTATTGGCATGGCTGAGATGGCGCGCCGCAAACCCGGGCGGGCACTGCACGCCTACCGGCAGGCGTCCGACTTGGCGCCCGATATTGCGCGCTACCATGTGCGCTGTGGCGACGCACTGCAGCGGCTCGAGCGCTACACGGAGGCTGTTGAGGCATACGGCCGCGCGTTGGAGCTGGAACCGCGCAACGCGCCGGCGTGGAACAACCGCGGCTTTGCCAATTTCATGCTCAACCGCTGGAACGAGGCGCTGCGCTGCTACGACGAGGCGATGCGTGCCGACCCCACCTACGCTGTGGCGTGGTACAACTATGGCTACACGCTGCAGCTCTCGGGGCGGCTGGCGGACGCCAAGGACTACTACCAGCGCGCAGTCGAGCTCGACCCGCGCGACAAGATTGCGTGGAACAACCTCGCCAACGTGCAGTACAACCAGGGCGAATACGAGCTCTCGATCGAGTTCTACCAGAAATCGCTCGTAATCGACCCGGAATATGTCATCGCCATCAACAACATCGGAAATGCCCTGGACCACCTGGACCGCTACGAAGAAGCGATAACGTACCACGAGCAGGCGCTCGAGCTGGACCCGACTTTCCACTACGCCTGGATGGCGAAGGGCCGGGCACTGGCGCAGCTCGGCCACCCGGAGGAGGGGCTCGAGTTCCTGGAAACCGCCCTTGAGCTGGAAGCGGAGGACCCTGATTACCACGAGGCGCTGGCGCGCTGCCTGCTGGCGCTCGACCGCCCCGACGAGGCACGCCGTATCCTGAACCTGGGACTGGCGGTCGACGGCCAGCACGTCCTTTGCTGGGTTGCGCTCGGCGATATCAGCCGCGAACGCGATGACAACCGACACGCGCTACAGTGCTATGACGAGGCGGTGCGCGCGATGGACAATCAGGCGCGTCAGCGCATGCGCGACCTGGACTGGATAGAGAAGGGCAAGATCCTGCTCAACGCCGGGATGTCCAGCGAGGCGGAACGGCAGTACACTAACGCGCTGATCGCGCACCCCGAGTCGGCGCGCGCGCGCTTCCGGCTGGCAGAGATGCTGCTCGAGCTGGACCGCAATGAGCAGGCACTGCCGCTCATCGAAAATGCCCTGGAGCTGCAGCCTGGCTCCCGCGCCGGCAGGCTGCTGCTGGCCCGCGCGCAGGAGTGGGATGCGGCGCGCGAAACACTCGCTGCTTTGCAGACAGAATTCCCTGACGACCAGAGTATAAAGCGCAGTTTGGGGCTGCACCTTGCCCCGCGCGAGCCGGAAGCGGCACTGGAATGCTTGTCGCTGGGGGACTGGAATTCGGCGCTGGCGCGCTGCGGTTGCCTGCGTGCGCTCGAGCGGTTAGAGGAAGCGGTTGTGGCCGCTGAAGCGGCGACTGCGCTGGCACCTGACCGGCTCGAGGCGTGGCTCGCGCTCGGCTGGAGCGCGCTGGAGGCGGGCGCCACGGAGCATGCCAGCGAGGCGTTCGACGGCGCGCTTGGTTGCGGAGTCACCGACGCGGAGGCACTGGCGGGCAAGGCGGCAGCGCTCAAGGCTGCGGGCAAGCCGGCTGACAAGCTGCACCACCTGCTGGCAGAGGCGGAGCCGGAACTGGCCTGAAGCGGCGGTTGCCTAGGCCGAAATAGCCGCTTCCAGCACCTGCTCGACCTTTTCCGCCACGCGCGGCCAGGCGAATTCCCGCTCGACGCGTTCGCGTCCGCGAACGCCCATCTGCCGTGCGCGTTCGGGGTAGTCCCAGATGTTTTGCAATGCAGCAGCGAGTGCGTCGGGGTCGAGCGGCTCGACTAGGTGCCCCTCCTCGCCGGTAATAACGTCACGCACGCCGGGGATGTCGCTCAGCACCAGCGGCTTGCCCGACGCCATGCCCTCCAAGCCAACGATACCGAACGCCTCCAGCCGCGAGGTTGATGGCAGGACCACGGTGTCACAGGCGGCGTAGTAGGCCGGCAGCCAAGCGTCACCGACCGGGCCGGCAAAGCTGACCCGCTCCTGCAGGCCGCAGCTCCGCACCAGCAGGTCCAGCCAGTCGCGGTAAGGGCCGTCACCCACCACCACCAGCCGCCCTCGCTCGAGCCGCGAGAGTGCCCGCACCAGGATGCCTACCCCCTTGTGCGGCACCAGCCTTCCAACAAAGAGCGCTAGCGGTTCGTTGTCGGGGGCGAACCGCTCACGTATGTGGTCGCCGCGATTGGAGGGATGGAACCGTTCCGTGTCGACTGCGTTGGGTACTACCTCTACATCTCGGTTCCAGAGCGCACGAGAGGTGGCAGCATAGCTCTCAGTGGTCGAGATAATGCGTGCCGCGCGCTGCAGAGGCCGATTGCCAAGGAAGCGCTGGTAGCCGCGTACCATCAGCGACCCCAGTCGTCCGCGCAGCTCCAGGTCGCAATGGTAAGTGACGACTAGTGGTTTCCCTGCTTTCCGTGCGCCGCGCGCGGCGAACAGCTCGGTGAACGGCGGCGGTGAGTGGACATGCACCACGTCCGCCTCCGTTGCGGCGATGTTCCCACCAAAGCCGGGCGCGACAGGGGTGTTGAAGAGGTTCAGCCATTGTGTCACGCGCCTGACCGAAAGATTGCGCACAGTTTCCCGCTCCGGCATGCGCGCGTAGCGCGAGGTAAGCACCTCGACAGTGTGGCCCCGCTGCTGCAGGTGCAGCGCCAGCCCCAGCACGTGCGATTCGACGCCGCCGTAGTGAGGGTGGAAGTAGGGTGTTACTTCGAGGATGTGCATCAGAGTATCCGGGAGCCGGCCGCCCAGCTGCCCGAAACGACGCGACCAGGGCCGACTACCGAGCCCTCGCCCAGGATAGTGCCGACGTTGAGCGAAGCGTTGATGCCAGTCTTTACGTCGTCGCCCAGGATGACGCCTAGCTTGCGCAGCCCGCTGTCAACCCGCTCGCCCCTGACGATGGCGTAGATGCTGGCACCATCGTGTCGCAGGTTGGCAATCTTGGTTCCGGAGCCAAGGTTGCAGTCGCGCCCCAGGATGGAGTCGCCGACGTAGTTGTGGTGCGGCGCTTTCGCGCGTTCCATCAGGATTGAGTTCTTCACCTCCGAAGCGGCGCCCACTTTCGCCCCGGCGCAAAGCATGGTCGCGCCGCGGATGCAGGCGTTCGGCCCCACCGTTGCGTCAGGGCCAATCCAGGCTGGCCCCTCGATGCGGCTGCCCGCCTTAACTATCGCACCCATAGCAACGTGCACCGCGCCCACCAGCACAGCACCTTCCTCGACGGTGCCTTCGATGGATGGCTCCATGCGGGAGAGCAGTAGCGCGTTGGCGGCGAGCAGGTCCCATGGCCTCCCTAGGTCGAGCCAGTCACCCTCCACCTTCACCACGGTAACGCCTTGGGCGACCGCCTCCAGCGCAGTTGTCAGTTCGTATTCTCCCCGCGGTGACCGTTCAATTGCCTTGAGCGCTTTGAAGATGGAAGGTGCGAAGCGGTAGATGCCGGCGTTGATGCCGCCTGGTCCTTCGCCGCCTTTCTCGATGATGCTCGCCAGCTTCCCTTTACGCGCCTTGACAAGGCCATATCTACCGCAATCGGCGACCTGCGCTACCGCCAGCGCATGCTCGCCGGTTGCGGCCGCGAGTGCGCGCAGCGTTTCCGTCGTGACGAGCGTATCGCCGTTCAGGCAGAAAAATTCGCTATCCAGTTTTCCAGCCGCCTGCGCTACCGCATGGCCGGTGCCTAGCTGTTCTTCCTGCACCAGGTATTCCAGCTCGAGCCCGAAGCGCTGGCCGTCACCGAGCGCCTCGTGCACCTTGCGCATGCGATAGCCCACCAGCACCACCACGCGCTTGACGCCAGCTTCGGCCAGCGCGTGCAGCTGGTGCTCAAGGAACGGTGCGCCGCCAGCAGGCAGCAATGGCTTCGGCAGCCGCGCCGTCAGCGGCCGCATGCGGGTGCCCCGGCCAGCGGCCAGAATGAGCGCCTGTTCAGCCAAGGAATTTCTCCAGCTTCGCCCGCAGCCGCTCGCTAACCAGCGCGCCGTCAATCCGGCCGCGGAATTCGCTCATAACTGTTCCCATCAGTGGCCCCACCGCCTGCATTCCGTGCTGCTGCACAAAGTCCTTGCGCTCTGTGAGCAGCCCGTCGATGAACGTGTCCAGCTCCGCCTCGCTGCCGCTTTCCAGTTGCAGCGCTTCGCCGCGCACCAGTGTCACCAGCGCATCGTCAACCCCCTCCTTCGCCAGCTTGCCGCTGGCAACCGCCTCGAGCAGCTCGCCCAGCGCCGCCTTGCCCGGCGCGGGAAGCCCTGCTTTTCGCAGTTCGGGCAGGTGATGCAGCAGCAGCCGCGCCGCCAATTTGGGAGAACCACCCGCCGCTACCAGCGTGTGGAAGCGTCCGTCCAGGCTGGCACGCACCAGCTGTTCCGCCTGCTGCGCACCGAGCGGAAGCGCTGCGCTGCGTTCATCAAGCGTTGGCGGCAGATCGACTTCCCTGCCAGCTAGTTTCAATGGTGGGATGTCAGTCTCGGGATACATGCGCGCTGCGCCCGGCATCGGTCGCAGGTAGCGGCTGCTGCCCTCCGCCAGGACGCGCCGCACTTCGTGCGGCACTCCTGCCTGCCGGGCGCGGTCACAGGCGCGCTCCAGGGCGGCCATCGCGACCTCTTTTTTCTCGAATACAAGTATAAAAGCGTCTAACGCATCGCACCCCAGCTTCACGGCGATTGCTCTGGCCTCGTCCACCGAGACGCCCTGCGCCGGTATTTCGTCGCTGTGCAGCAGCCCGGCCACGCCCGCACGACGCGCGTGGTCGGCCAGTTCGCGCCCCAGCCGCGGGTGGCCTGCCGGGAATTCGGGCGAGCCGAGCAGGCCGGCCCAGCCCGGCAGCCGGCAGCCCCACGCCTCGCGCTGTTTCTTCAACAGCATCGTAATTTCGGTGGCGGGGCCGGGCTCGCACGCCTCGACAGCGGCGAGCGTCGCCTGCCGCTCCATCTCGCGCTCGACGACCTGCGGCATCGTGCCCAGGTCCTGGAAACCTTTCAGCTCGACCCGCACGCCTTGGGGAATCGAGACGTTCAGGTCCTGCCGGATGGTGCCGAGCCCGCGTCGCACGCGGCAGGCGCGCAGCAGCCGCCCCAGTGCGCGCGCCGCCGCCTGTACTGCCTTGGGTGTGTGGAGTTGCGGCGCGGTCGAGATTTCCAGCAGCGGCACCCCCAGCCGGTCGAGCAGGAACTCATCGTTGCCGTCTCCCCGGCGACACGAATCTTCCTCCAGGCAGAGCTGTTCGATATCGACGCTGCCGCCGTCGTATTCCAGCCGGCCGCCGGTGGCGACCAGTGCGGTGCGCTGGAAGCCGGTAGTGTTGGAGCCATCGACGACTACCTTACGCATGAAATGCACTTCCTCGAGCGGCTGCGCGCCGAGCAGCCGGGCGACCTGCAGCGCAATATCGACCGCTTCCGGGTTGGGACCGCGCGGCGGCTCTTCGTCCGCCTCGACCAGGCAGTTTCCGTCGCCCTGGTGGTAGCCGAAATCACGCACGCTCTCGGCCGCAGCCGCAGCGTCAACCTGCCCCATCTCGCTGGCGGTCGCGTGCAGTCGCCGGCTGAAGCCCGGGTCGGGGCTGCCGGTCCCAGCGGGACAGCTGCAGAAGAGCTTGCCACAGTCGAGCTGCTGGTGCACCTCCAGCCCGGCGGTAAGCGTCACGGTGGCGGATGCTCGCCCGTTTTAAAGGAAAAGGCGTGCTTCTGCCGCTGCAAAAGAATAAGGGCAATCAACCCCAGCAGCGGTCCTACCAACAGGAAGCCGAGCGCCAGCGCGCTGAAGAGCGCCCCCAGCTGTGCCGCCAGGAACGATGTGCGCTGCCACGCCGCCCAGGCGCCGCCCAACCCGATAAGCGAGAAGGCGAGCATCAGGAACGGGCACCAGGCAAACATTCCGCGCCAGAGCCCCTGCACTGGCTGTTCCTGTTCCGTCGCGGCTCCCTCGCCCTCCAGCAGCGTGAACCGGAACAGGTTCACGCCCGCGGTGGGCTCCATGTCAGCGTCCTGCGCAGCGATGAAGACTTCGCTGGTACCGTTGCGATGACCCGGCGCCGCGACCTCGAGATAGCGCATGCCGCTGCTCACCACCGTCGTGTAAGCCCCCGTCTCCGTCTGCGTCAGGTAGGCGGGCTTTCCATCGACCAGCAGCGTCACTTGGAAAAGTTCCTGCCTCGGCTGCTCCTGCTCCGTCGCGCTGCCTTCGCCCTCCAGCAGCGTGAACTGGAACAGGTTCACGCCTGCGGTCGCTTCCATCTCGGGGTCCTGCTTGGGGACGAACACCTCCGCGGTGGCGTTGTGGTGGCCTGCCGCCGCGACCTCGCGCGTGCGCATGCCGCTGCTCACCACCGTCGTGTAGACCCCCCGCGGGGGGCCGCGCG
>JAKURS010000036.1 GCA_022449705.1 Candidatus Poseidoniia archaeon
GCGTGGCTCGACCCGCAGACGGTGCTCATCAACAATCCCTTCTGGGTCAACGGCACTATCATCGAGGCGGCAATCGGCAATGGCAGCATCTCCATCGAGCTGGACGGCAACGTCATCGCCTCCGGCGCGGTTGAAGATTCGAGCTGGTCGTTCGGTGTAATCGCGCCCGGAGACCTGCCGGCCGGCAACTACACCGTGCTGGTAATATTCTACCCCGACGACCCCGAGACCTCGACCCTGCCCGAGGAGCGGGTCTCGCTGACGCTGACACTGCGCGGCACCTCGACACTGGTGCTGAACGACGAAGAGGACTTCGCGCGCAACGCCAACGCCTCGCTTACCGGCCGGCTGCTCGACCACCTGGGCCAGCCGCTGGCGGGGCGCACCGTCTCGCTCGCCTGGAACGTTGTCGCAGTGGGCGACCCGCAGACAGCGCCCGACGGTGACTTTGGGCTGGACTACTTCCTGCCGCTGGAGCACCCGCTCGGCTCTGCCCAGTGGAGTGCCAGCTTTGCGGGCGACTTCCTGCATGAAGCCAGCAGCAGCACGCGTAACGTGGTGGTGGTGATGCAGCCGCAGCTCGAGTTCGGAGTCGCAGGCCGCCACTTCTACCCCGGCGACGGCTTCTGGATTAATGGCACGCTGGCGATGGACAACGGGACCTCGCTGGCAGGTAGCTTGGTGTTGCTGATTGACGGTGTATTCGTCACCACCTTCGCGACCGATGGCGGCTTCAGCTTCTTCCACGTCCCTGACGTCTCCTATCTCGATGTCGGCCCGCACCAGCTCGAGCTGCGCTATGGCGGTGACGAACTGGCGCGTGACGCTAGCGCCTCGCGTACGGTGTTCCTGCACCGGCAGGTGGCGCTGACGCTGGATGGGCAGCAGGTCCTGCGCGGCGAAGCCATCACGTTGGTGGGCAGCGCGCACGACGCTGACTCGATGCCAGTGGGCGGGATTGAAATCGAGTTTGACTGGCCCGCTACCAGCAGCGACCCGGACCCCGCCATCACCGTCAACGGCGGCGGCTTCAGCAGCGACGACTACACCGTGCCGCAGGCGCAGCTGCTCGGCCACACCGAGGTGGCGGCAAGCTTCGATAACACAACGCAACCCTACTACGATTCTGCCAATACCAGCGCTACCTTCACGGTCGTGAGCGAGCTGACCATCCAGCTCTCCGACCAGGAATCCTACCGTGGCGAGCCGGTCTGGTTCAATGGCACCCTGCTCGACGACCGCGGACAGCCGGTCCCGGAGCTGGCGCTGAACCTCTTCTGGGATGATGGCTACCTGACGAACTTCGAGAGCGACGCCGAAGGCAACTTCTCGGTGGCGTGCGACGCCGCCTGGCCCTGCGCCGACCCGGCGCACCCTGTTGGTCCTGTGGAAGTGCGGCTCGACTTCGGCGGCTTCGGCTGGTACCTGCCGGCCGAGCGCGTCGCGGCCTGGACCGTCTGGGGACGTGCGCTTGTCGCGCTCGAGGAGTTTGCGCCGGTCGTGGTCGCCGGCAGCAACGTCACCTACTCCGGCAGAGTGGTCGACGATCTGGAGCAGCCGCTCGACCGCACGCTGCAGGTGCGCTGGAACGGCATCACCCGCACTAGCGTCGATGCCGTCAACGGCGAGTTCGCCGGCAGCTTCGCGCTGGAAGCCTTTGCGCCAGTGGGCAACTTCACGCTGACGCTCGCCTCAGACGACCAGAACTGGTTGCGCGGCAGCTCCGACTCGGCGACTGTGACGGTGCAGCGCTACACCGTGCTGGAGCTGGAGTGGGGGCCGGCGCTGCGGAACCTCTCGACCGCAGTGCAGGGGTCACTGCTCGACTCCTCCGGCGCCGGGCTGGAGGGTGAGTTAGTGAGCTACAGTTTCGACGGTGCCGCGGCGGGCGAGGCGCTTACCGGCGCCGACGGTGCGCTGCAGTTCGAGCTGTCTGTTTCTGCCGCGACCGAGCTGGGAATGCACACTCTCAGCGCTAGCTTCGCCGGCTCCTACTTCTACCTGCCTTCGAGCATCGAGGCGCAGGGGGCAGTAGTCGCTGCCACTGTGCTAGAGGTATCACCGCAGCAGCTGCAGCGCGCAACCAGCTTCAGCCTGGAGGCGATACTGCGCGACGACACCGGCCTGCTTCTGGCGGGCGAGGCGGTCAACCTGAGCCTGGCGGGGCAGCTGCACCTTCTGCAGACCGGTCCTGAGGGTCGCGTGACATTCACACATGAGCTGCCGGCAATCTGGCCGCTGGGGCCGCTCGACGCGGTCTGGAGCTACGCGGGCCGCGAATGGTACCTGCCGTCACAGGCGGTGCAGGAGCTGGTAGTCGTCGCGCCGACCACGCTCCAGCTCTCGGTGGCGGAGGCGGTGCTGGCCGGCCAGAGCTACAGCGTCGCCGGGACCGTTGAGGATGACCTGGGCCAGCCGCTCATCAACGTGGAGGTACTGCTCTTCGCGGGCGGCTTCCACTTGGCGACGGTGCAGAGCGACGCTGCCGGCAGTTTCGGCTGGGAATGGGCGGTGCCGCTGGAGCAGGTGCCCGGCCCGCTACTGCTCAGCGCGCAGTACCCGGGTGTGGGGTATCGCCTGGCGGGCAACACCTCGCAGCAGGTTTACACCTACCACACCACTGCGCTGCTGCTCGAGCCTGCCAGTGGCGTCTTGAACTACACCGCGAGCGTCACGGGGCGCGTCATCGACGGCGCCGGCCGCGGTGTCGAGGGGCTGGTGGTGACCGTTGCGCTTGACGATGGCACCTCCAGCACGGTCATCAGCACCGCCGATGGCCAGTTCACGGCCGGACTGCTGCTGTCCTTCGCGCTCGGCGTCGGCGAGCAGAACCTGACCGCGACTGTGCTGGGGAGCAGCTACTACTACGGCAACACGACCAGCGGCAGCCTGCTGGTACAGGGTGGCACCATCACCTGGCTGGAGCTGCCGGCAGCGCTCGAGGCTGGGGCCACTTTCACCGGCCGCGCGACGCTGACGCTGGAGGATGGCACTCCGCTGGCAGGGATGCCGCTGCTGGTGCGGCTCGAGCCGACCGGCGTCACCATGCTGGCAATTACCGACGGTAACGGCAGTGCCACTTTCAGCGCTGAGTTCGCCGGCAACGCCACCCACGCCATGCTAGTACGTGTCACTTTCGATGGCGATGAACTATATCTGGAGAACTCGATCGAGGAAGCAATCCTGTTCCGGCCGCCGCCCGAGATTCCTAACTACCTGCTCTGGCTGCTGGTTGCGGCGACAGTCGCCGCCGCGGGCGGTGCGGCGTACGGCTACCGCTGGTACTCTACTCGCCACCTGCGCGCCATCCGGCAGGTACTGACGACTACCGCCGCCGAGCTGGAGGCAAATCTGGACTTCCGTGAGGCGATAATCATCTCGTACCGCGAGATGTGCCGCGTGCTGCAGGGGCACGGGTACCTGCGCAGCCGCTTCGAGACCGTGCGCGAGTTCCAGCAGGCGCTGCGACAGGCGATGCCGCTCGACCATGACTCGCTGTCGCGGCTGACGCGGCTCTACGAGACCGCCGACTACGCGCTACCGGACCCCAGTGAGCAGGCGCGCAGCGAGGCTGTCGCCTCTCTGCGGGTGGTGCTGGAGAGCCTCGAGGCGTTGCTGCACGCGCCCACCTGAGCCGATGCGCATCTCGAACCGTGCCGGGCTCGCCATCCTGCTGGTGACCGTGCTGGTGAGCAGCACGCTGCTCTTCCCGCTGCTGCAGCGGACAGTCTCGCGCGAGCCGCAGCTCTCCGCGTATGGCGATGACTGGAACGACCTGTCGCGCTTCCGCAGCGCACTGGAGACCGAGGGGTACAACGTCACCTCTGTGCTCTCCAGCCCGGCGGTGATTGCCGACCTGAAGCATCCGTCGCAGACGCTGGTGGTGGTGGCGGGCACCGAGTCGCCCTACTCCGGGCTGGAGGTGGAGGTACTGGTCGCCTACTTGGAGGCGGGTGGGCGGCTGCTAGTGATGGGCGATTTCGACTACTCCAACACGCTGGCCGAGCTCTTCACGGTGCGCTTTACCGGCCACCAGCTCTGGGACCAGAACTACGTCGGCAACGTTTCGATGCTGCGGGTCAACGGCTACGCCAATGGACAGGAGTACACGCTGCTGCTGAACCAGCCCACCGCGCTACGGACGCGGCAGCCCGTGGCTTCCAGCCTCTGGAGCAGTGGAGTCGAGCTGACCGAGCAGGTGTTCGCCGCGACCTCGCCCAACTCCTACCTGGACCTGGATGACGACGGCGTCATCACCCCCGCCGACGAGGTTGCTTCTTCTGCGGGATTCCCGGTGGGAGTGCGCTGCACCCTGAAGGTTGGGGGTGAGGAGCGGGGACAGGCGCTGTTCCTGGGCGACTCCAGCCCCGGCATCAACCACATGTGGGGGCGCGAGGACAACGGCCCCTTCCTGCTGGCGCTGGTGGCGGAGCTGCTGCCCGGTGGTGGGACGGTGCTCTTTGACGAGTCGCGCCACACGCAGGATTCCTTCGGTGCCAGCCTGTTCCAGGCCGCCATCGGCTTCTACTTCCTGCTCGCTGGTCAGACACTGATCCTGCACGCCATCCGGCTCAACGTGCTGGTGCTGGTGGTGCTGGCGACGCTGATGCTGGCGCTGCGGCAGCCCGACCCGGCGCGCTGGCGCCACCTGTTCGACATCCACCGCCCGCGACCCTGGCGTGGCTTGGGTGACCCGAGTGTGGAGGTACTGCAGCAGGTGCTGCTGGAACGGATGCGGCTGAAGTACCAGCTTTACGAGCTGGACGATCTCTCTCCTGCGGAGAGGCTTGCATTGGCCCCCGAGCTGGTCAAGCGTTATAACATCCTACTGGATGCTGGACTGAGTGACCTGCTGCTGCGTCCCGGGAAGCTGAAGCCCGGAGAGCTGCGGCAGCTGGCACAGAAAATTCAGATGTGGTCGCTGTGAGTAAGAAAGGGCTTTCCATTAAAGAGACCGGCAAGCTGGCGACCGAAATCCAGTTGGAGATTGGCAAGGTAGTCCTGGGCAAGCAGCAGACTATCGAGATGGTGTTTGCGGCGGTGCTCGCCAACGGTAATATACTGTTCGAAGATTTTCCGGGCCTAGCCAAGACGCTGATGTCCAACACGCTCGCCGACACGCTGGGATGCAAGTTCAAGCGCATCCAGTTCACCCCCGACCTGCTCCCGGCCGACATCACCGGTTCCTACTTTTTCGACCCCGAGAAAAATAAATTTACTTTCCGCGAAGGACCTATTTTTTGCAACATCCTGCTGGCGGACGAAATCAACCGCTCGCCGCCCAAGACGCAGGCCGCGCTGCTGGAGGCGATGCAGGAGAAGCAGATTACGATCGAGGGCACTACCCACATTCTGGAGCGGCCATTCATCGTGCTTGCGACGCAGAACCCTATCGAGTACGAGGGTACCTACCCGCTGCCGGAGGCGCAGATGGATCGCTTCTTGGTGAAGCTGGCGGTGGGATATCCCGACGAGGAGGTCGAGACCTCTATCCTTGCCGAGCGCGCCAAGCGCAAGCGCGACGGGTTCGAGGTCGAATCCGTCGCCTCGCCGAAGCAGGTAGTGGGGATGCACCGCGCGGTCGAGGAAGTCTACGTCAAGCAGGAAATTATGCAGTACATGGTAAGGTTGGTGCAGACAAGCCGGACCGACCCGCGTGTCGCAGTCGGCTCCAGCCCGCGCGGCAGCCTGGGGCTGTTCAAGCTCTCGCGCGCGCTGGCGCTGCTCTCGGGGCGCGACTACGTGGTGCCGGACGACGTCAAGCGCTCGGTTATCCCGGTAATGAGCCACCGGCTGATACTGAAGCCGGAGGCGCGCATCCGCGGCGTAAAGCCGGAGCAAGTGCTGGCGGAGCTCCTGACCTCGGTCGAGGTGCCGGCAGTCACGGTCGAAGACGCATAGATGTGGACCCGCAAGGCGGTCACCTACGCCGGCTTCGGGACCATCCTGGTGCTCTTCGCGCCCTTCATCAATAACCTGCAGCTGCTGCTGCTGGGAATTACGCTGCTCGGCTTCGTCGCCATCCACAGCCTCGTGAATACGCGCCCGGTGGAGGTAAAAATCACCCGCCGCTTCTCCGACTCGCAGCTGTTCGAGGGGCAGGAGACCGAGGTGGACCTGGTCATCCAGAACCGCGGCCGCCCCATCGGCTGCCTCGAAGTCTACGACCAGCTGCCGCGCGAACTGGGGCCGGAGAAGGTGGCCAACCACACCATCGTGCGGCTGCGGCGGGACGAGGCGCTGCTGGCGCGCTACCGGCTGGAGTGCCACCTGCGCGGCCAGTACACGCTGGGCCGGCCGCGGCTGCGGCTCTACAACCCGTCGTTCCTGTTCTACCACGAGTCGGAGGTGGAATCGACCGATGAACTGGTCGTGTTCCCCAAGATAGAGGAAATTGAGGGGCTCGACCTCTCGAGCGACTTCCCCAAGATGTACCAGGGTGCGATGCCGATCAGACGAATCGGCACCAGCGGCGAGTTCTACTCCATCCGCGAATACTACCCGGGCGACGACTTCAAGCACATCAACTGGCGCGTCTTCGGCCGCACGCGCAAGCTGATGGTCAACCAGTTCGAGCGCGAGGATATTTCTGACGTGATGCTGGTGCTCGACGCGCGCGAGATTTCCGGCACCGGCACCCCGGTCCACAATCCCCTGAACTACAGCTGCCGCGCTGCCGCGGCGCTGACGCGCTACTTCCTGCACACGCGCAACCGCGTCGGCCTCACCATCTACGGCGAGACCGTCGAGAGCATCGGCGTTGACAGCGGCGAGCGGCACCTCTACCGGCTGCTGACGCGGCTCGCCGAGCTGCGGCCGGCGGGCTCGCTCGGACTGCACACGGTCATTGGCGACTTGCGCAATTTTACCCCGCGCTCGCCCGTGATAGTAATCTCGACCCTGGAACAGGACCGCACGGTGCATGCCGCGCTGCGCGAAATCACCGCGCACGGCTTCCGGCTGACGCTCATCGCGCCCGACACGCTGGAGTACGACAGGGAATCCCGTATCATCTCGCCGGCAGTCTACTTCACCGCATCGGCCGAGCTGGACAACACCATCGCCGAAGCACGCTCGCTCGGTGCGCGCGCGCTGCGCTGGGACCCTTCGAGCGTGCTGGGGCCGGCGCTGCAGGAGGTGGTGCGCTGAACCCGCGGCTGGTGGCGATGCAGGCGCTCGCGACCGCGGCGCTGGCGGCGGGCGCCTGGCTCGGTCACGCCGTTACGGAGGCGCAGGAGCCGTTGCTGACGCAGGCGCTCAACGTGATGCTCGGCTGGGGCGGGCTGGACCCGGTATTCCTCGTGACGCCCGCTGCGGTGGGTGGTGGTATCCTGCTTGGGGCGCTGCTGGGCGGCACGCTGGTGTACGCTGATATCCATGGCCGCGGCCCGCCCGCGCTGGCACTGCTGGCGCTGCTGCCGTTCCTGCTCTCATGGCTCTCGCTGATCGACCGTCTGCCGGTCGCGCCGGCGACGCTGCACGCGCTCGCCAACTATGGCTGGCTGGGGCTGCCATTGCTCTGCGGCGTGCCGGGCATCTGGCGCGGCAACCTGCCCGCCATCGCGCTGGGGGCGCTGCTGCTGCTGGTGCAGCCGCTGACGCTGGAGGGCAACGACGTCGCGGCGCTGCTGCCGATACTGGGGTTCATTTTCTGCTTCCTGCTCTACATCGAGCTGGCGTACGACCAGCTGCGCTACGAGCGGCTGGCGCGCATCATGCACCACTCGACCGAGTTCGAGGCGGTGCTCAACTGGTTCGGGGTGATGCTGCTGCTGACGCTCGCCTGCACCACTGCGCTGACCGCTGCCGCTTTCGGCTTCCACGAGGTGCTGGGCGAGGTGCTGCCGGCCCGCTTCCGCAATTCCATTGAGTTCAACACCATCTACGGCCGCGCGCTCTCAGCGATGACTTTCTTCGCACTGTGGGCCATTGCACAGACCATCTTCTCGCGGCAGTTCCTGGCGCGGCAGGTAGAGTAGGACGTACCTGTAGCGGCATGCCCGCAGCCGCTTAAACCCGCGAGGCCTGAGCATGGCATGGTGCTGCGCGTCGATGCTGAAGCCATTTTCCACGCGGCGGTCGCGGCCGTGCTGCCGGAAGCGCTGCTGCCGCAACACCTGCAGCGCGACGGCGACCGGCTGCGCATGCCGGCTCTGGAGCTGGTGTGGAAGCTCGACCGCAACGTCAGACTGGCGGCGTTTGGCAAGGCAGCGCCGGGAATGGTGCGCGCCGCCGAGGCCATCCTCGGCGAGCACATCGTCGCGGGAGTCGCCAGCGTTCCCGTCGGGACGGCGCTGCATGACGGCGTTACCGAGTTCCACCCGGGTGCAGCCGATAACCTGCCCGACCGCACGGCGATGGAGGCTGCCGAACGCATCCGCGATCTTGCTGTGGGCGCATCCGAAGGGGAGCTGCTGCTGGTGCTGATGTCGGGCGGCGGCTCGGCACTGCTGCCACTGCCCGTTGTGGGTATTACGCTGGAGCAGAAGCTGGCGGCGACGCGCGCGCTCGCCACTGCGGGGGCGACAATCCACGAGCTGAACGCCGTGCGGCGCCACATCTCGGCGCTGAAGGGCGGACGGCTGGCGCAGCTCGTTGCCCCTGCGACGGTTGCCGCGCTTGCCATCTCGGACGTCATCGGCGACCCGCTGCCAGATATCGCCTCGGGGCCGACCGTTGGCGATACTTCGACTTACGGTGACTGCCTTGCCATCATCGAGCGACTCGGTGCCGAGCTACCGCCTGCGGTGCTGGCGCACATTGAGCGCGGTACTGCGGGCGAGCTGGAAGAGACACCATCGGCGACACCGCAGAACGCCTGCACGGCGGTCATTGGGTCGAACAGGCTGGCGCTCGAGGCGGCGAGTGCCGCGGCGGTTGAGCGTGGCTACGAGGCGAGCATCATCACTGACATGTTGCAGGGTGAAGCACGAGACGCCGGGAAGCACATCGCGCGGCATCTCGCTGGCGAGCGTGGACGCCGTTGCCTGCTGTGGGGAGGTGAGACGACGGTGCGCGTCACCGGCAAGGGCCGCGGCGGTCGCTGCCAGGAGCTGGCGCTCGCAGCCGCCATCGAGTTGCAGGGTGGCAAAGGAGCTGGCCTGCTCGCTGCGGGTACAGACGGGCAGGATGGAGCAACAGACACCGCGGGAAGCTGGGCAGACGGCGAAACAGTCGCGCGCGAGGCAGATGCCCTGGCCGCGCTCGCAGACAACGACGCATATGAATTCCTCTCTCCAGCAGGGGTATTGTTTCGTCCGGGGCTGACCGGTACCAACGTGATGGATATGGTCATCGGGCTGGTCGACAGGTAATTAAGTGGGGGTCGCTGGCACTGCATGAAGGTATTCGTCACACGGCGACTGCCGAAGACGGTGATGG
>JAKURS010000037.1 GCA_022449705.1 Candidatus Poseidoniia archaeon
TCACCAGGCGGAACCTCCTGGCCGTTGTACGACCAGACGAACTTCACCGCCAGCCGTGACCCTTCGTCAGTGACGCGTTCCCGGTGCGCATCAACATGAACAGCGACGTGAAGCTCGAGGACCTGGGCTTCTGAGTTCAAAGCCACGCATGGCTCCATTGATACCCGAGGAAATCGAGCATTATATTTCTGCCCACACGACTCCGCAGGGCGAGTTGCTTGAGCGGCTGCGCCAGGAGACGCAGGCCCGCATGACAAATCCCGGGATGATGGTGGGAGCGACCGAAGGGCGCTTGCTCACCATCCTGGCCCGGCTCTGTAACGCTCGCTTGGCCGTAGAAATCGGAACTTTCACGGGCTACTCGGCACTCTGCATTGCCGAGGGGATGGCGGATGACGGCAAATTGGTCACCTGCGATATTGACCCCGATGCGGTCGCTATCGCGCAGCGCTACTTTGCCGAGAGCCTGTATGGCCACAGAATCGAGCTGAAGATGGGGCCGGCCCTCGAGAGTCTGGATACTCTGGAACCCCTTATCGACTTCGCGTTCATTGATGGTGACAAGGAGAACTATCCCGCCTACTGGGAGAAACTGGTACCGATGATGCGGACAGGTGGCCTCATCGTCGTTGATAACGTACTGTGGAGTGGAAAGGTGCTCAACCCCGTCGAGCCCAGCGACAGGGGCATATCTGAACTCAATGCGCGCGTGGCCGGGGATGAACGGGTGGAAGCAGTCATGCTTTCGGTGCGCGACGGTGTTACCGTTGCCCTGAAACGTTAGTCTGGTCCGGACGGAATCCCCGACGACAGTCTGGTAGACGGGGTGGAAGGCACCCTTAAATCGTGTGCCAGATTTGCCTACTGGAGGTAATCATGAGCTTTGAAGTCCCCAACCTGCCCTACGCATTCGACGCGCTGGAACCGCACATTGATGCGCGTACGATGGAAATCCACCATGACAAGCACCACGCTGCCTACGTCAACATGCTCAACGGCGCGGTGGAAGCCGCGGGCGACGCCTGCAGTGGCAAGGGTGTCGAAGAGCTGATTCGCAACCTGGACGCGGTGCCGGAAGCGCAGCGCGGCGCGGTGCGCAACCATGGCGGCGGCCACTACAACCACTCACTCTTCTGGACTGTCATGGCCGCCGACGGCGGCTCGCCTAGCGGGGAACTGGCCGGGGCCATCGACGCCGCCTTCGGATCGCTGGACGGCTTCCAGAAAGCGCTGCACAAGGCGGGAATGACCCGCTTCGGCTCCGGCTGGGCGTGGCTCTGCTCTGACGGCGGCAAGCTCTGCACCTGCTCGACCGCCAACCAGGATAACCCGATAATGGGAACGGCACACGGCGGCCACGACTGCGGCGTCCCGATTCTGGGCGTGGATGTCTGGGAGCACGCCTACTACCTGCGCTACCAGAACCTGCGTGGCGACTACCTCAACGCCTTCTTTAACGTCGTTAACTGGGCTGAAGTCGGGCGCCGCTACGCCGAAACCCTTTGAGTCGTCGCTACGTTGAATCGCGCCGGGGTGCCAGCTCCGCAACCAGGTTACCTATCAGCAGCGCACCGCCGCCGAGCAGCAGCCAGCCGTTGGCGGTCACCATTCCGTAGCTGATGGCGAGCAGTGTCGCCCAGACCGGCTCGAGCGCGTAGAGAATCGCGGCCCGGACCGGGTCGAGCAGCTTCTGGCACAGGTTCACCAGCAGCAGCGCGACGAACGTACCGAAAAATGCGGAGAGCAGCAATGGCCCCAAGAAAGCGGGCTCGCGCAACAGCTCCCCCAGCGCCGCGGGCTGCGCCAGCATTTGCAGGTTGAGCAGCAGCAGCCCCATCAACGCGGCCAGCGCGATGGAAGTGAAGGTCACTCCGACAGGCGAGACGCGCCGCGTGACGACGTCCGTTGTAATGATGTGGCCTGCGAACAGCAGCGCGCTGAATACCGTGAGCCACTCGGGCCAGTTGAAATGTAATTGCGGCGGACCCTGTATCCAGCCGGCGCCGAAGGTCGCCAGCGCTGCGCCGCAGAGCAGCGGTATCGACTGCAGCCGACCGCGCCAGCCCGCCAGCAGCAGCGCGGTGAAAACGACGTAAAGCGAGGTCAGGAACGCCGATACTGCTGGTGTGAGTTGTGCGATGGCAACCATCTGGAGCAGAAAACCGCCGAACAAGAACAGCGCCAGCAGCGCTCCGTCACGCCAGACTGCGCGTCCCCGCATGGCGTCGCGCACACCGGGGAGCAGCGGCAGCAGCGCGCCGCCAAGCGCGAAGCGTAGCGTCACGAACAGCGTCGCGCCCAGCACACCGGCGCCGTGAGCGTCGGCGACGGTCATGGCGCGCTTGAGCCAGATGAAGGTCCAGCCCCAGATTATCGTGACTGCAAAGAGCGCGAGTATCGCCTGCCGGGGGTTCAAACCACGCCTTGGTCGAGCATGGCGTTGGCCACCTTCAGGAAGCCGGAGACGTTCGCCCCGACAAGCAGGTCACCGGCGTGGCCGTATTTTTCGGCCGCTGCGTCACACTGCGCGTGGATGCCGGTCATGATGGTGTCCAGCCGGCTATCAACTTCCTCGCGGCTCCACTCGCTGAAATAGGCATTCTGCGCCATCTCCAGCGCCGAGACGGCAACGCCGCCGGCGTTGGCTGCCTTGGCAGGGCCGAAGGCGATTTCTGCCGCCTTGAAAATTTCGACCGCCTCGGGAGTCGTAGGCATGTTTGCACCCTCGCAAACTGCGATGGTGCCGCCCTTGACCAGCGCCTTTGCGCCAGCCTTCTCGATTTCGTTCTGCGTCGCGCACGGCAGCGCAATGTCACACTTGACGGACCACGGCCGCTTGCCAGCGTGGTAGCTGGCGGACTTGAATTTCTTCGTGTATTCACTGATGCGGCCGCGACGGGTGTTCTTCAGCTCCATTACCCACGCTAATTTTTCTTCATCGATGCCGTCGGGATCATGCACGAATCCCCCGGAATCGGACATCGTCAGCACCTTGCCGCCGTATGAGATTGCCTTCTCGGCGCAGAACTGCGCGACATTACCGCTGCCAGAAATCGTGCAGCTTTTCCCAGCGATTTTCTCGCCGCGCGCCTTCAGCATCTCGCGCAGGAAATAGACCTGCCCGTAGCCCGTCGCTTCAGGACGGATGAGCGAGCCACCCCAGCCGTACCCCTTGCCGGTCAGCACGCCCTCCCAGCGGCGCGTCAGCCGCTTGTACTGGCCGAACAGGTAGCCGATTTCACGCCCACCGACGCCGATATCCCCAGCCGGGACATCGATATTGGCGCCGATGTGCCGGAACAGTTCGGTCATGAACGACTGGCAGAAGTGCATTACCTCATTGTCAGACTTGCCCTTCGGATCAAAGTCGGAACCACCCTTGCCGCCGCCAATGGGGCGAGTCGTCAGCGCGTTCTTGAATACCTGCTCGAAACCGAGGAACTTGATGATGCTCAGGTTGACGCTGGGATGGAAGCGCAACCCGCCCTTGTAAGGGCCGATGGCGGAGTTGAACTCGACGCGCATGCCGCGGTTCACCTGCACCCGCCCCTGGTCATCGGTCCAGGGCACGCGGAAGATGAGCATGCGCTCCGGTTCAACCAGTCGCTCCAGCACGCGGTACTCGCGGTACTCCGGGTGCAGCTCCAGCACTGGCGCCAGCGATTCCAGCACTTCCCAGACTGCCTGGTGGAATTCAGGCTGGTCATGGTCCCTGCGCTTGACCTGCTCGAAAACTTCCTCGATGTGACCCATAATTGCTCCTGGCAAATCGCCCGGTGGTCGGCGACCTGAGTGGTTATTAAAGCGTTAGTGCCGCTTGGTCTGGTTCTGGTACCAGCGCTTGACCAGCAGCCGCACAATCTGAGAGAGGTTGTAGCCCGACTCGCGGCAGAAGCGCGAAATTTCGTCAAACAGCTCCGCCTCCTCATCAGGAATGCGCGCATTGATATGTTTCACGCCGGGCGATTAACAGGAGTATTAATGCGTTACTGGTACCGCGATGTGCCTCAAGCAACCGCGAAAGCGCCAAACAATTAAATAGTGGTTCGGTGCGCCCCCAGTATGGCTGAGAACAAGAAAAAGTCAAGTGCTATCGACAGCCTCGGTATCGGGGAAGCGGTCAACGACATCGCCTCGGCGGCACGCAAGGCGGCCGAGCTGGCGGACGACATCACCCGCCGCGCGGCGGGCACTGCCTCGACAGTCAGCGGACGCCTGGGCGGCGTGGTTGGCAGCGGCGTCATCGCCGGCGGCAACGTGGTCAAGGCAGGCAGCTCGATGGTCGACGCTGCCGGTTCGGTGGTAGTTTCGACCGGGAACGCCATCAAAGCCACTGGGCGCACAGGCCACAAGACCGGCGACGCGATCAAAGTGATCGGCGAGACCATCAAGCGCGTCACCTCCGCCAAAGAGGACTAGCGCAGCCGTATCGTCGCCTCACGCCCCGGGCCAAGCGAGAGCAGGCCCGCCGGGACGCCAAGTCGTTTGCAGACGAACTCTATATAAGTAGAGAGCGGAGAGGGCAAGTCGCCCGACTCGGCAACGGTAAGCCACTCCGGGCCCGACAGCGCAAGCCAGCCGGGAAGTTCCCGATAGACTGGCGTGCATTTCGCCAGCAACGCCATCGAAGCGGGAAAGTGCTCCAGACGGCCGTGTGGGGACTCATAGGCAGTGCACACCCGGATTTTGTCTAGTCCGCCCATCACGTCCAGTTTCGTGAACGCCAGTTCGCTGAAACCGCAGAGCCGCTGCGAATGCTCGAGCATCACCAAGTCGAGCCAGCCACAGCGGCGCGAGCGGCCGGTGGTAGTGCCAAACTCGTTGCCATGCTGCCGTAAATAATCACCCGTGGCGTCGTGCAGCTCGGTCGGGAACGGACCCGTGCCGACGCGCGTTGTATAGCCCTTGACAACACCGACGATTCGCGAGAGATGGTGGGGCGCGACACCGACGCCCTGCGCCATCCCGGCCGGCGTGGGGCTCGAGGAAGTGACAAAGGGATAGATGCCGTGGTCGATATCGATATGGACGCCCTGCGCGCCCTCCAGCAAAACACCCTGGTCCAGTCGCCCAGCAATCTCCAGCGAAGCGTTGCCAATGCTGTCAGCCAGCACCGCGCCCCATTCCGACGCCAGCGCGAATAGCGCCTGCTCGTCCAGTCGCTCCGTGACGCCGTAGTGGGCCAGCAGCGCCTGCGTGCGCGGCACCACCCGCGCCAGACGCTCCCGCAGCGTCTCCGGTTCGAGCAGGTCGCCGACGCGGATGCCGAAGCGGGTGGCGCGGTCACCATAGGCAGGGCCGATGCCACGGCCGGTGGTGCCGGCCGCGCCGCTGCCCTTGGCCTTTTCCTCGGCCGTATCAAGCAGCTTGTGGTAGGGCATTACGACGTGCGCGCGCTCGTCGAGCAGCAGCTCGCCCCGTTCCGCAGGCAGCTGCTCCAGCTCGTGCAACAGCTGCCCGGGATCGATTACCATCCCCGCACCAGCGATGGCCAGGACACCGCTGCGCAGGATGCCTGACGGCAGCAGGTGCAGCTTGTATTCCCGCCCATCGAAAACGACGGTATGGCCGGCGTTGCTGCCGCCCTGCGCACGTGCCACTACGGCGACGTCTGCGGCCAGGAAGTCGGTGATTTTGCCCTTACCTTCGTCACCCCATTGAGCGCCGACGACGACGGTGACGCTCACGAGAGCGTTCCGCCCGCCTTGATGATAGTGGCATAGAGGGCGGGAAGCAGGAACATGGCGGCAATCATCGAGGCGATTATCAGCACCATTATGATGAAGACGAACCACCAGAGCGCACTAATCTTGATGGCAAAGGCGGCCATCAGTCCGAAGAGCGTAACGAGCGTCGCCTCCCCCAGCGTCTGCGCGGTGCGCGCGGTAGCGCGGTAGACCGAAGGCAGGTTGATGCCGCCCTCGATAACGCGCTGGGTAATGTGAATCGAGAAATCGATGCCGACGCCGATGACAATCGAGCCAATCATCACCGTTACCAGGCTCAGCGACTGCCCCAGCCCGACGAAAGTAAGCGGCTCAAGCGCTACTACCCACATCACCGGCAGGGTCGTCACCAGCCCCAGCTTCCAGTTGCGGCCAAAGGTGACGGTCAGGATTACGAATACCAGCACCAGACAGATGGCGAGCGTCTGCAACTGCGACTTGATGAGCTGCGCGTTGACGCTGGTGCCGATGGCGGCGACGCCGGTCAGCGGCGAGACCTGCACTGGCGCGTACTCCCAGTTGCTACGCACTTCGTTAACGCCCGTGACGGCCTTTTCCATCCCCTTGATATCCCTGAGCGGCATGTCGACGTAGACCAGCGTTTTGGAGTAGTCCTCGTTCAACAGCATTCCCAAAGCTTCCTCAGTCAGTGAATCGTAGAAGACGTTCAGCAAGTACTTCTGAGCGTCCCGGCCGACCAAATCGTTGTCGGCAACCCGCTCGTCATGGAGAATTTCCCAGAACGAGCGCTCGAAGCTATCCAGCCCGAGCACATTGAGGGCGTTGGCCAGAGTTGAGGACTGGTTGGTCTGGAGTTTGACCGTCTTCATCAAGTCGGTAATCGCGATGGCCGTTACGTCCGGCACGCCGTTCAGCCCGGTTTGGGTGGTGCTGCCCTTCTTTCCCGCCACCAGCAGGTCCACCTGATCCAAGTAGTCCACCGCGTCGTCGTTGAACTCGTCGAAGTCGTTGCGGAAATCGCCGCGCACAATCATCATCCCTAACGCACCGGCGTTGAAATTCTGCGAATACTTGATGATGCCCACCAGCGTCGGCTCGTCGCGGGGCACCATCTCCAAGTAGTCGATGTTGGTCTCGAGCAGCGGGAGCACGCCAAGCGAGATCAGCATCAGCACCAGCAGCACCACCAGCACCGGCCGATTGTGGTTGGTAACCACCCTCGCCAGCATGCCCCACTCACCCTCGGTCTTGTGATAGTCGTAGTTGGTCCAGACCGCAATCGCGGGCGCCATGACGAAGGTGGTCAACAGGCAGATGAAGATGCCCATTGTCAGGCTCAGGCCGACCGTGAAGACCGGGTCCAAGTTGGTGTACATCAGGCTGCCGAAGCCAATCATGGTGGTGAAGGCGGAGAGCACGATAGCACGCCCCGTGGTGGACATGGCGCGCATCATCCTTTCCCGCGGGTTGCCACGCTCCTCGGTAAAGCGGTTGGTGAGGTGCAGCCCGTAGGCCACGCCGAGCGCCATGAGGATGGGGCCGAGCGCGATAATCGTCGGAGTGACTTCGCGCCCCCACCAGCCGATGATGCCGTAGGTAATCAGGATGCCGTAGAGCGTTGGAACACCTGCGATAAGCACCGCCCGAATGCGTCGATGCAGTGCGAAAATCATCAGCGCGCAGAGCCCGACTCCGAGCGGGAATACGCGCCAGAACTCGTGGAACGAGCGTTCGGTGATGGCCTGTGTCACTGGCACCGGGCCGGTCAGCTCCATCTTGCTGTAGGTGAACCCGCCGGGTCGTTCCAGCCCCTCACCGCGCTCCGCGATTGCCTGATACGTCCGCTTGATGACCTCAGCGGGGTCGGCATCACCGCTAATGCCAAAGACAATGACCGCCGTGTCCCAGATTGTGTCGCCGTTGGTGTCGCGCAGCACCTTCTCCAGCACCGACGGAGGGATATCCTCGACATAGTTGTCGATGTCGCCCTGGCTTGGAATCTCGTAGCTGCCCAGCGCGCCGGCAACAATCGCCACCTCCTTGGCTTCCCTCAGGCCTTGCACGGCCTCCTCAAGCAGGACGGAGATGCCGCCGGTCTCCGCCGCGGCCCACTCTTCGCCGTTATCGATGAGTGCGTCATACGTCCTGGAGTTGCTTGAGTTCAACTCCTTGAGAATCGTCGAGATGCTTAGCGAGAAAACTATATCATCCACTGTGCCGGCATCGCTGTGGACCACGCCGGGGTCGGTGGGCTCCTCCACTTGCCCTTCGTAGTCCAGCGTCCGCTCCAAGTAGTCCATCTCGAGCAGCACTGACCGGAAGGTGATGTTGGTCTCATCCTGTGGGTCCCACGCGTTTGGCGTCTCGATGTAGATTACGATGATGTCGGTCGACCAGTCCTCGCGCACCTCGAACAGCAGCGCCTCCTCGGGTGAGCCGCGCGGCAGGTACACTTCCATCGCGCCGTTGATGTTCGCCTGCGGAATGCCGATGAGCATCAGCAGCATCAGCACAGTCATCACCCCCATCGTAACTGGCGGCTGGTGCGTAGTCAGCTGCACCAGGCTGCGCGACCAAGGTCCGATTTCAGTCTCCTCCGCCGGCAATTCGGCTGCGGCTGGCTCCGTAGCGGCAGCGCGCTGGCGCCGCCTCCGTGCCAGCTTTCGCAGCGGTTCAGGCGAGGATATCGCAATCGTGCGCCGGACCTCCTCGAGCCGCTCGCCCATCGCCTCGCGGTCGAGCAGCTCGTCCCGCTTCTTCGCCTGGCGATCGAAGAAGCGGTCAATGCGGCCGCGGATGCCCTCCTGCTCTTCGTCAGACGACAAGATTGCCTCTGTACGCGGCTACCCAAGCGGCCGTCTTATAGAGTTAGCGCAGTGAACCGTGACCTTAAAATATCGGGGAGTGGCGTGCCGTTTCACGATGAGGGTCCAGACTCTACTGCTGGTTGCTACCGTTACGGCACTGACGCTCGCGGTGCCGGGGAGTGGCGAAGCCGACTTGCAGGCGCTCTCGCTCGAATACGGATATGACCTTGTGGAGGGGGAAGTTCCTGTCACGCTTGTAGAGAGCGGCCTGGACAATGACACCGTGTTCCGCTACCTCCTCCTGGAAGACTACTCCGAGGCGCCTGAAAACTGGTCGCAGCCCGGGTTTGATGATTCCAACTGGGAGACTGGCGCGGCACCTTTCGGTGACAGGGAATACAATAATGTGAATCCAAACACCATCTGGGACACTTCAGGCAGTTCGCCATTTGAGAACGATGCCCTGCTAATCAGGCACAGTTTCGACCTGCCAGCCGGGACAATTGTCTCAGCCGAGATTAACGTGGCGTTCGCCAACTACTGCACGCCATTTCTCAATGGTAATCTCATTTACAGCGAGCGCGGTGGCAACAGCCACGGCATGGAATACTGGAACGGAGATGGTACAGAATCCTTAGCTCCAGAGCTGTTCAACAGTACCGATAACGTGCTTGCGATTTACGCACGGGACTACGTCTACGGGTCGGGAGGCCAGAATCGCCAGTGGATTGACCTGCAGATAACTG
>JAKURS010000038.1 GCA_022449705.1 Candidatus Poseidoniia archaeon
TAAAAAAAGAGAGCCTGTGCTCTGGACAAGATTGGGGGCAGGGGGGCTGTGCTTCCCCTGCCCACCGTGGTCAGGCGGGTTGCCTAACCGAGCTTCTTGCTGCCGATGACGTCGCCGGTGTTATCGAACTTGATTTCGATGGACCAGTCGTCCTCGGCGGGGCCGTTGGCACCGGTGCCGTGGTCGCCGCGCACGGTTAACTTGTCACCGGACGACAGCTTTCCGTCCCGGTCGTTGTCGTAGAAGGCAACGGCGTAGTTGCTGCCGCTGTCACCGGCTACGGCGTCTGACCGCGTGGTCAGGTCGGCTTCGCATGCCGGCTGGTCGTCTCCACCACACTTGAAGCCATAGCTGGCGTCAATACCAGTCGGGTTGCCGGAGAGATTCTGCATTGCAATCTCGCCAAACTCGTTGGTTGTGCCCGTCTCGTCCTTCAGGAAATAGTTGAAGGCCTCGAGGTCGTGGTTGGTCGACACCGTTATCACAGTAACGTAGTATTCTCCGTTACTGTTCTTCGTGCTCGTGAACTGCCCGAAGGGAGAAGCCTCGCCCTGTTCCAGGAAGCTGGCTGCCCATACGTACAGCACAGCTGCCAGGACGACCGTGATTGCCACCATCAAGATGACCGCAATCACTGGGGAGACACCCTCTTCGTCGTGTTCTAATCTGTGTTCCATAGTTGCGTCCTCCATTTCATTTGTACGGTACTGCCAGAGCAGCCCGTGAGAACGCGCTACGTCTGAATGCATATATAAGGATAACGAAGTTCGTTATCTGACGATAAAACTGTTTTGGTCCAGGTACTAATAAGTTCGCGCCAGCCAGACACGCCGTCTCGTGGGCTCCCCCGTCACGGCGCATTTCCGCGCCTTGGGGAACGGCTCACGCGCGTCGCCCAGGAACGAGAGGCCGGTCAGCTCCTCCACCATCCCGGCGTCGGCGTCGCTACCGTCGAACGGCAGCTCGTAGATCCTGCCGGGCGTAACCGGCTCCGCCAGCGTCAGACGCCCTGCTCCAGAGCGCTCCAGCGCGGGCAGTATGTGCATGGATGAATCCTTCAGCTTGCGGGCCCGTTTGCGCAGCTCCTCCGCCACCGCCTCCAGCGCCTCGCGAGCCGCCTCCGCGGCCCCTGCCAGCGGTGCACTGCTTTTGCCGCCGGTACGCGGCACCAGCACGCACTCGCCACTGGCGAGGTCGCGCGGCCCCAGCTCGAACCGCAGCGGCACGCCCCGGATCTCCCAGTCGTAGTACTTCTGCCCCGGCCGCAGGTCGCGGTCGTCCAGGTGCACTCGCAGCCCCACGTCGCGCAGTTGCGCCTGTAGTTCGTTGCAGGCGGCGAGCACCTCGTCGGCACCCTCCTTCGAGAGCACTGGCACGATGACCGCCTGGTGCGGTGCAATCGCGGGTGGCAGGATCAGCCCGCGGTCGTCACCGTGCACTCCCACGATAGCTCCCAGCAGCCGCTCCGACATGCCGTAAGTGGTCTGGTGGCAGTACTGGTGCTCGCCCTGCGCGTCCTCGTATCGCACATCGAACGCGCGCGCCCACTGGTCGCGGTAGTGGTGCACCGACGCCACCTGCAGCGTCCGCCCGTCGGGCATCACGACGTCGATGCTGACCGTGTAGTGCGCTCCCGGAAAGGTGTCCCACACCGGCCGCCGTGCAACCAGCGCCGGCAGGCAGAGGTCATGCATCAGCCGTGCCGCGATTTCCAGGTCCTCCTCGATCTGTCGCGTTGCGTCATCTTCGTCGACGTGGCAGGTATGCGCCTCGAAAAAATGGATTTCACGCACGCGGATGAATGAGCGGGTCTGCTTCGTTTCGTAGCGGAAGGTGTTGACCATCTGGTAGGTCTTGAGCGGCAGGTCCGCATGCGACCGGATCCAGAGCGGGAACATGGTGTACATCGCGGTCTCCGAAGTGGGGCGCAGGAACATCGGCACGTCCAGCTCGGTCTCGCCGGCGTGCCGCACCCAATAGACTTCCCTCGCGAAACCGGTGTCCTCCTCATCCGTCCGCAGCTCCGACGGGTCCGCCCCCTCTCCGCGGGCGCGCTGCAGCCGCGCCACCAGCTGGTTCTCCTTCTCCAGCAACTGCTCCGGGATGAGCAGCGGGAACCGCACCTCCTGGTGGCCGGTACGCTCCATCTCGGCGTGTGTCAGCCCGTCGATGAGCCGCATCGCCTTCCAGCCGTAGGGGCGCCAGACGTCCATCCCCTTGACGGGGTATCGCTTGTCGACCAGCTCGGCCGCCTCGACCATGAATGGATACCAGGCGTTGAAGTCGTCCTTGGGCGGGATGCCGCGCTTGGCGGCTGCCGGCTCGGCCATCGGCGGCGCGAGTCTGCGCCGGCTTAAGGGTTTAGCCCCTCGCGCCGCCGCTCCCACACCCGCTGCACGACGAACGGACCGGCGATGATGGTCGCCAGCGAGAGCCAGAGCATCTGCCGGCACTCTTCGGGCGCCGAGGCGTAGCTGTCGGGCTGCGTCAGCCTGAGCTTGATAAGCCCGAACCATGGCAGCTCGCCACGCGCCATGCCAACTATATCATCGGGCTGCACCGGCTGCACGTCCTGCCCGTGAAGGTCGCGGTGCGTAAGCTGGTCGGGGTGCCGGTTGCTGGTCGAATCGCCCTTGGTGATGTAGCCTGAATGCTCCAGCCCCGTGAGCGGTGCACCGGGCGGCAGCCCGATTTCGGCCAGCACCAGCTTGCCGTTGCTGAATTCCATGTCTATTTCGGGCAGGTAGTAGGAGCCGTCCTCGCGCACCTCGACCCACGCCATGGCGCGGTGGATGACCGGCGTCGCTGCGACCCACTCGCCGTCCTGCCGGTTGCAGTCGGCCTCGCTCAGGTTGCGCCCCAGGTCGCACTCGCCGCGCACGCCGTTCTTGTAGTAGATTATTACGTCGCCGTAGTCGCCGTATCGCTTGTAGCCGGTCTGCTTCCCCTCCAGGTAGGTGACGATGTCGTCGCGCTCCGCACTCTTGACCAGCACCAGGTCACCGGTGTCAATAGCGCCGATGTGCGTGAAGCCCGGCTCGGGGTAGAGCGGGTTGCCGTCGTGCTCCATCGAGCCCGACTCGATGACCACCATCGGCGGCCAGTTGCCGGTGTAGCCCCAGGCGAGCAGGAACACCGCCATGACGACGGCTACGGCGCTCAGCAGCTCCCTGGCCCACGGCGACAGCTGCTTCAAGGCTTCGAAATCCATGCAGCTACTTCCGCTTCTTCTTGCGCTTGACTACCCGCTTCACGCGCCGTTTCTTCGGCTGTGCCTTGCTGGCGGGGATGTGCTTCTGCGGCCCGACCGCGCCACCCTTGCGCGCGCCGAAGTCGGTCATCCCGCCGCCGCCCACCATACGGATGCCGGCGCCTTCTTCTTCATCAGCGTCGTCCGCTTCTTCCGCCTCCTCCGTGGGTGGCGCAATCTCATCCGGTTCATCGCCGAGCAGCCCTGCCAGTGGATCAATCCCGGCGCCGCTCGATGGCTCGAAGGTCTCCTGCGGTGCGGGCGCAACATCGGGGCTGTCGCGCGGCTGCATCCCCTGCCCGCAGCAGGGCGAGCGACTCCACTTCTCGGAGTAGCCCTTGCCGCACGCCGAGCAGACGAAGTCACCCTGCTGCGGCACCTCGGTGCGGATTGCCCCTGCTTCCCGGTCGCGCGCCATTTCCGGCACTAGCTGCTGCTCTACCTGCTCGTCCGGCTCCACCTGCCGGAATGCATCCTTGTCGTCTTCGCCGTGCCGCTGCTGCAGCTCCGCCACTTCAGCCACTTCTTCACTGCGTGAAACGGTACCGCCGCACTTGCTGCAGCGCCCCTGGCGCTTCTGGAAGCGGGTGCCGCACCCTTCGCACTGGTACGGCTTCGCGACCCCCTCCGCGTAAGGGTTGAAGCCACCTTCGAGCAGCGCATCGGCGTCCACCTCGCGGTCACCTCCGGTGTGGTCCTTCTTCAGCTCGGGGTTCTCAGCGCTGCCCCCCAGTTTCTGCCGCCAGCGACTGTAGAATGCGTCGCGCTCGGCGAACACCTCCTTGGTTTCGTCGGAGTAGTCGAACTTCTCTTTTTTATCCTTCTTACGACGGAAAAGCCCCATCATGTCGCGATTCGCCGCAAGCATAAAGGGTTATGGCCTCTGGGAAGCGCGTGAACTGGGACGGGCAGATAGCGCTGGTGACGGGCGCCTCCTCCGGCATTGGCCGCGAAATAGCGCGCCAGCTGGCACAGGCGGGCGCGACGGTCTTCGCCTCGGCGCGGCGCGAGGAGCGGCTGATGCAGCTTGCCGCCGAGTTTCCCGACGGAGGTGTCATGCCCATTGTGGCGGACCTTGCTGAACCGGGCGGTGGCGCGCGGCTGGTGGAGCAGGTGCTGGCGCAGGCGGGGCGGCTCGACCTGCTGGTCAACAACGCCGGCTACGGCGAGCTGGTGAAGACCGACGAGCAGACGACGGAAGCGGTCGCGCGCCAGATGCAGGTGAACTTCATGGCGGTGGTCGAGGCGACACTGGCTGCTATCCCGGCGATGAAGTCACAGGGTGGAGGCCGCATCCTGAACGTCGCCTCCATCGTGGGCCACATGGGGATCCCGGGCGTTTCGGCTTACGTCGCGAGCAAGCACGCCTTGCAGGGGTGGTCCGAAGCGAGCGGTTACGACCTGAAGCAGCACAACATCGCCGTGACCTGCCTCTGCCCTGGCGGCACCCATACCGAGTTCCAGGACCACGCCTCGTTCGAGCGACACGACGGGCTCAGCAGCTTCATGCAGCCTGCCGCCACCGTCGCGCGCGCCGGGTTGCGTGGCGCGTGGAAACGCAAGCCGCTGGTGATACCGGGGCTGCGCAACCGCTTCTTCCTCTGGGCGCACGACCGGCTTCCATGGCTCTACCGTCGCATCATGTATCGCGAGGCAAAGCGCATCGCGCCGCGCGACTGAGCACTACAACAGCGATAGTTCACCCGTCAGCGGGTCCAGCTCCGCCTCGCTCGCCGGGCCGAGCCCGAGGCAGGTAACCGTTCCCGCGGCGAGCTCGGTGCGCCCCGCATCACGCACCAGTGCGGTCGTCAGCCCCGCCGCGCGCGCGTCAGCCTGGAGTGCGTGCAGCACCGCTTCATCGGGAACGCGTACGGTGACCTTGCGCTGCCCCTCGTCAAACCAGGCGCGGAATTCGCGCCGGTCGTGCTTCTGCGCGCGCAGGGCACAACTCACCGCGGCGTGCGCCACCTGCGCCGCCAGCTTACCGCGCGACAGCTTCAGGTCGCTCCGCACGGCGATGACCAGTTTGCGCTCCACCTACTCCTCGTCGGCCGCGCCGTCGCCAGCCAAATCGGTCTCGCCGCCCGGGTCGATCGGCTGCACCTCGTGTGCCAGTCCTTCGCCCGGTGCAGCAGGGTTCAGCGTCTGCTCCAGCTCCGCCAGCCGCGTGTCGATGTCAGCCAGGTCAGCCAGCAGCGTCTTGCGCTTTTTCTCGTAATAGTTGCGCATCATCGAGCTGCCGACACGCTCGCGTCGCTCGAACTCTTCCAGCTTGCGCTTGACGTTGCGCCGGTCATGCTGCAACCCCTCCATCTCGAGTAGCTCGGCCGGGATGATTTTCCCGGCGACCGCCAGCTCTGCCTCGACGCGGAAGCCGGGCGGCGCGCGCGCCAGCGCCGGATGCACGTTCGCGAGCCAGGGATACGCGCCGCGGTACCATCCGGCAGCGAAGAACAGGGCGGTGGCAGCGAGCAGTGATGTCGCGACGAAGAAGGTCTGGAACCAGCCTTTCTCCCCGTCGGAGATACCTTCCCACGCCGGGGCGTTCCCGAGCCCGGGGTTGCCGAGCACGAAGCCAATGAGGATGACGACGCAGATGGACATTGCCATTCCCAGCGTGACGCGGTAGAGCGTGTCGAACTCCTCGTCCAGCTCGTTCTTGCGCGGGAACATCGCCATTATCAGTGTGTAGCCCGGCAGGAACAGCACCAGCAGCAGCCCGTAGATGACGCGCAGGTTGAGAAAATCGTGCTGTTGCCAGCTGCCAATTGCCCCGAGAATGGTAACTAGCCCGAAGAAGGGCGCCCAGAGTGATGGCACATCATCCTCGTCAGAGATGAGTGCGTAGACCAGGTCGAGCACCCAGACTACCGGCCGCAGTACCAATTCCCGCATTGGCTGCGCCACGCTGCGGCGGTTAAAAACCTCTGCCGGCCCGGAATCCGCGCCGGTAGCCGTGCGGCTCCGCGCCGTCGCGCCGCACCCCGCCCTGCGCCAGCAGTGCCTTCCAGCGGCCGCGGCAGTCGCACGCGGCCGCTGGCATCCCGCCGCCGAGCCGGTGCGCCGTCAGCCCGTCGAGCAGCGTGCGGTCGCACGTGCCGCAGTTGTGCGCACCGCGCTGCGTGCCGCCACCGGTCGGGTCGGAATAGACACGCACTCCGCAATCGGCGGTGCGACGCAGGACCTCGGCCACGGACCAGAGCCACGGCGCGCTCCATTCACCCCGCTTCCAGAGCCGCTCGACGACGGTGTGCCGCTGGACGTTGACCGGGTTAATCGAGACCTTGTCGACGTGCGGCGCCGCCCGTTCAACCGAAGCCACGGCGTCATCGATGGCCTGCGCCTCGTTCAGGAACGGCGGTTTCAGGAGCACATACGCCTTGACGCTCGCCCCGGCATCACGGGCGTTTGCGCAGGAGCGCGTGAAGCCGTCCCACTTCAGCCGCTTGTTGACGCACTTGTCGAGCACCAGCGGCGTTGCCGACTCGAGCCCAATCGCCACTTCGAGCGCTGGCGCTGCGCCGTAGTCCATGTGGCGCGCGTGGACGAACTCCGGCAGCGACTCGACCAGCACCTTCTCGACGCCTGCAGCGTGCATCTCAGCCATCGCTTGCGCGGCAAAATCGAGCGGCACCTCGGTCGGGTCAAGGAACGAGCCCGACGTGTAAATCTTGGCGTAGCGCTTCCCGTCAAGGTGGCGCATCACCTGTGCCCATTGCGCCAGCAGTGCCTCCGTGGAGACACCGCCGGGGACGGTGTCGTTGAAGTAGCCGCACATCGCGCATCCTTCGCGAATCGACCAGTAGCAGCCGCGCGTGCGCAGGATGGCGACCCCCGCCTCGACTTCGGCGCCGTCGAGCACTTCGCGCTCGGTCCAGGTCGCGACTGGCTGGTCGAGCGGATGCGCTGGTGGCTCCTGCTTGGCGCCGTTCACGAACTCGGCGAACACGTCAGCCACGGTTCCGCACCTCCACCGCCAGCCCGCGCTCCATCGCGACCATCTCGCTGGGAGCCATGCGTGCAACGCCCGCCGCGGTGATTTCGCCGCCCTGCTCAACCGCTACCTGGTCGCCGTTGCGGAATTTACCGCGCGTTCCGGTAACGCCGACGGCGAACAGGTCGCCGCGCAGCCGGAACTCAGTCGCCTCGACGACCGGGCCACCCGCTTCGGCCAGCGTGGCAGCGCCCCGTACCGTGAGTGCGAAGCCGCCGATGCGCGGAGAAAAGTTTGCCAGCTCACCCAGCCGCAGCCGTGGCCAGCGCCCCTGCACCGGCGCGGTGAGCAGTGGCGCTGCCAGTTTGCCGAACTGGACCTGCGCCAGTCCGGTCGCTTCGCCGCACGAGCGGTCGCGGCCGGAGAGCGATGCCACTCCGCGCAGCGCCGTGCGGCACGCTTTGCCCAGCGCTCCGAGCCCCGCGCCGGATACGGGCCGCTCGGCGCCGGTTTCCAGCACCTCGACGCCGCGTTCCCGCAGCAGTTCCGCCAGCATCCCGGAAGCGGAGCCAGCGTGCACTACTGCTTTTTTATAGTTATCTTCGGGGCGTAACCGCTCCAGCTGGCGGCCAAACATCTCGCGTTCGTTGGCGTCCCAGTGGCCGGTAACCCCGACGTCGTAGTGCGCTGCCGGGTGGAGCATTTCCAGCTCGCGCGGTACCAGTCCCAGCGGGCTCGTCACCGAAACCACGTGTAGCGCCAGCCAGTTGTTCAGCGAGCGCAGTGTGCGGTGGAAGCGGCGGTGCGAGTTGCTCCAGTGGTACGGCTTGCGTGCCGAACAGGGCAGCAGCAGCAGCACCATCCCCTCCGCCGGCGGCGCGAAGCGTTCGAGCCTGCGCCGCCATTCGTTGACGGCCGGGTGGTCGAACGAGAGCGCGCCGGCGCGGATTCCGGTCGCGCGGCGCGCTCCCCGGGTCGCGAGCAGGTCGCGCGAATGGTGCAGCAGTTGCGTCACGCGCGGGTTGTGCAGTGCAGTGCGCTCGACCAGCTCGCGCAGCCGTCCCTGCTCCAGCGCGCTGCGGATGCGCGCCAGCCAGCCCGCCAGGGCTTTGCGATTGCTCGCAGCGGTTGCCTTGGCGTCGGGAATCCAGTCGCCCTGCTCCAGCCGGAAACCGGCCACACCACGCAGTTCGGCAGTGAGCGAGTCGAACAGGTCCACCCCCAGGTATGCCAGTAGTGGCATTCCGGCCGGCTCGACCGTGGGTGCGTAGAGCAGTCGGCGCCAGCCCGCTTCCTCGCGTGCCGCTGCCAGCATCTCGACCAGCTGGCGCGGATGATGGGCCGCAGCGCCATCGAGCACCGCGACGTCGTCGGAGAGCGCCAGGAATGGCGCCTGTGCCGTGTCGCGGCCGAGCGGCTGCGAGGGCAGTGCCAGCTTCCTGCGGCCGAGCTTCAGCACACCGCCGTCGCCGAGACTTTTGCCGGGCAGGAGTTTCGTTCCTGCGTCAGCACCCAGCGCCAGCGGCGTGCGGCGGCCGTGCAGCTCCAGCAGCCGGCCCAGCCCTTCGTGCGCGAGCGGTTCCACGCCCGTGCCACCCGCAGTGGGGAGATTACTCTTCCGGCACTTCGTCCAGTTCTTGGGGCATTTCGGTGGAAGCAGTTTTGAGCACCGTGGCAGTCGCGACATCCGCCTTGATAGCCTCCATTTCCTTTGCCATCTCCTTGGCTGTCGGGATTGGCCCCAGGATGTCGTTCGCCTTGCCCAATACCTTTTCGACGTCGGCCACCTGCGAGATTTCCTTGTCGGGGGTGGCACGCGCCGCGCCGACATACTCGGCGGCACCTTCCATCAGCTTGGTGAGTTCGAAGGGGAATATCAGTTTGGTGGCCGCGCCTTCGCCCAGCCGCTTCA
>JAKURS010000039.1 GCA_022449705.1 Candidatus Poseidoniia archaeon
GCTCGCCCTCGAACTCCTGCAGGCGCTGCGCGCCTGGCGTGCCACGCTGGACCCGCAGTTTCATACAGCCTCCCGCGCCACGATTTCCGCCAGCTCTGCCGGCATCTCTGCCAGTGGCGCCCGCACGACGACCATCCCGTCGGCGGACTGCCGGATGACCAGGTTCACCTGCCCCAGCTCTTCGTCGTAATCCGGGAAGTCAAGCCGCGTATGCGCGCCGCGACTCTCCGTACGCTCCAGCCCGGCGCGCGCGACCGCCAGCGAGGTAAGAATCATATTGTGCAGGTCGAGGCAGAGGTGCCAGCCAGGATTGTACGTCCTGCCGCCGCTGGCGTGCTGCGCCTCCAGCCGCACCTGTAGCGCTTCCAGCTTTGCGATGCCTGCTTCCAGCTTGACGCCTTCACGGACGATTCCGACGTGCGCTTCCATGATTTCCTGCAGTTCCTGGTGCAGGTGGTAGGGGTTCTCGTCGCCCGCCTCGAACGGCACCAGCGCCGCAACGCGCGCCGCCTCGACTTCCTCGCCCGCTGGCGGCAGCCGGTCGCTGGAAGCGGCGTAAGTGGCGGCCGCCTGCCCCGACAGGTTGCCGAAGACCAGCAGGTCGCTCAATGAATTGCCGCCAAGCCGGTTGGCACCGTGCATCCCGGCCGCCGCTTCGCCCGCGGCGTAAAGGCCGGTGACGGTGGATACTCCGCTGGCGGGGTCGACGCGCACGCCGCCCATCATGTAGTGCGTCGTGGGTCCGACCTGCATCGGCTCCTGCGTGATATCGAGGCCCGCCAGCTCCTTGAACTGGTGATACATCGAGGGCAGCTTGCGCCGTATGTAGTCGGCGTCGCGGCGGCTGGCGATATCGAGGAACACACCACCTCGAGGGGAACCGCGGCCTGCCTTGACCTCGTCCATGATTGCGCGCGCCACCACGTCGCGCGTCAGCAGCTCGGGCGGCCGCATCGCGCCCTCCTCGCCGCGACCCCACGCATCCGCCTCCGCCTCGTCCCTGGCGGTCTCGGCGGCGAATGCCTCGGGAATATAGTTGAACATGAACCGCTCGCCTTCGCTGTTCAGCAGCACGCCGCCTTCGCCACGCACGCCCTCGGTGACGAGCGTCCCCTTGACGCTCGGTGGCCAGACCATCCCGGTGGGGTGGAACTGGACGAACTCCATGTCGACCAGGTCGGCGCCCGCCAGGTAGGCGAGCGCATGGCCGTCGCCGGTGTACTCCCACGAGTTAGAGGTTACGCGATACGCCTTGCCGATGCCGCCGGTGGCAAGGATGACGGCGCCAGCGGCGAACAGCATCAGCTCGCCGTCGGTGCGCCGATAGGCGAGCGCGCCGGTAACGCGATTACCGCTCTTCAGCAGCCGCGTCACCGTCGTTTCCATGTGAAGGGCGACCTCGTCAATGTGGATGACATGGTCCTGCAGCGTGCGGATAATCTCCAGTCCGGTGCGGTCGCCGACGTGCGCCAGGCGGGGGAAGCGGTGACCACCAAAATTGCGCTGGTTGATGCGCCCGTCAGGCGTGCGGTCGAAGACCGCGCCCCAGCGTTCGAGCTCACGCACCCGTTCCGGTGACTGCTCGGCGTGCAGTTTGGCCATCTCCCAGTTGCAGAGCCCCTTGCCACCCCTGATAGTGTCGCGGAAGTGCACTTTCCAGTTGTCGCGCTCGTCCATGTTGCCGAGCGCGGCGGCGATGCCGCCTTCGGCCATCACCGTGTGCGCCTTGCCGAGCAGCGATTTCGATACCAGAGCCACCTGCGCTCCGGCCTCGGCGGCCGAGATGGCGGCGCGCAGCCCGGCACCGCCCGCTCCCACGACGAGCACGTCGCATTTGACCCGCTCCATCAGAAGAACCTCCAGTCGTTAAGACCCATCACGCAGAGTCGCACGTACAAGTCGGTGAAGCAGACCCATGCCAGGGAGAACCAGGCCCACTTCATGTGGTCCCGATTGAGGCAGGAGACGCAGTCCAGGGCTTTCTGCTGCGGCTTCGACCGCAGCGAGATGCGGTCGGCGTAGCCCCCGACGAGGTGGCGCAGCGAGTGGCAGCCGAGCGTGTAGCCCCCGAGCAGGAACGCGTTCAGCGCCAGTACCAGGCTGCCGACGCCGAGGCCGAAATGCGCGTTGCCGTCGCCGTAGGGTACGCCCGCGGCGTCGACTGTGAACCACATCGCCTGCCACGCGTCGTATGACAGGATGATGATGAACCCCATCGCCAGGTAGAGCATGTAGCGGTGCAGGTTCTGCAGCAGCAGCGGCATCGTGTTCTCGCCCCAGTAGGAGCTGCGCGGCTCGCCGACTGCGCAGGCGGGCGGGTCGGCCCAGAATGACTTGTAGTAGGCACCGCGATAGTAGTAGCAGGTGAGCCTGAAGCCGGCCGGCGCCCAGAGAATCAGGAACGCCGGCGACCACGGCACCATGAGGCCCATGAATTCGCCCGGCCAGAACGATGGTCTAATCTCGCCGAACAGCTCGGGCGAGTAGAGCGGCGAAAGATAGTTTGCGCCTCCGCCGGCAAAATGGTAGTTAGTGCCCTGGAACGCCGCCCAGGTCATGTAGGCAATCGCCGCCGCCAAGCCGAGGAAGACGGCCAGCGGCTGCGCCCACCACCAGTCGCCACGCGCGGTCGAGAAAAGCCCTTCGTCGCCGGGAATGGCGCAGGGCAGGGCCTCCCCGCCAGCGGTCTCGGGAGCCATCGCCGCGCGAAGCGGAGGGGTGTATTTACTGCTCCCGCGCCCAAGCTTAATTTAGGCGCGACAGGGTGGCGTGACAATGCTGCGCGCACCCCTACTGGCGCTGCTGCTGCTGGCGACTTCGCTGGCCGGTTGCCTCGGGCCCAAGGATTTCCGCACCAGTCCGGACGACGACGGCTTCAGCGAACCGGTGCAGCTCGTCATCCCCGAGGAGCGGTTCGGCGAGTTCCCGTACGACGTGCGCAACTTCACCGTTATCGACCCGGCGACGATGGAGCCGGTCGACGAGCGTTTCTGGTCGGTCTACGGGACGGTCAACATAGGCCAGTCCGACGAGAACAATTTCGGCGGCAACTGCTGCGAACACTACCTCGCCACCGACCAGGATGGCATCATCTACAACCTGGGCGGTGAGTGGCCCTGGTGGTCGACCGACCGCGGGCTGACCTGGCAGGAGTGGGTGCCGCCCGCCGTCAATACCGACCTGGGGTGCGAAGAGGGCCAGTTAGACCCCACGCTTGCCCCCGGGCTGGGCGAAGGGTCGATTATCCAGGCGCCGAACGGCGACATCATCGCCATGACCTGGTTTCCATATCCCAGCATAGATGGTGTTGACCAGTTCTATGCAATCCTGGGCAAGAAGACGAGCCCCACCCAGATTGAATGGGAATGGTGCTGGAATTCAGTTGACAAGGAACCGTTCTATGACCGTTCCTGGCAGGTGCCCGTTGTGGGACCCATCAACCCGCCCGCCGAATATGCTACCAACAAATGCACTTCGAACTGCCCCTGGGCCAGTATGGTAGTATCCAATTTCTGGAGCTACAACGAGCAGGGCTACCAGATTAGTGTCGATGGCCTGAATTATCGTCCGATACAGATTCCAGACAGCAATGATGGTGGGCCGGCAGACCTTGAGTTCGACCTGTTTTTTGAAGACCTGGGTCCCGAATGGGACTACATGCAGCCCCACCGGGAAATGCGGGCTTCGCCAATCCCCTCTGGTGGCTTGCTGTTCCCACGCTGGTACAGCGATGGCAGTAACCTGTTCCTGGACACGAACCTGCAATGGCACAAGCAGACTCTCCCCGGAGGGTTGTTGCTTCCTTCCCGCAACCTGGTAATCGACAGTTCCGGTGCGTTGCACAGCGTTTCCTGCAACGAAGCAAACCCCAGCGCCAGGGGGTGTGACGGGACCTTCAACCTGACACATCAAATAAGCTATGATGGTGGATATACCTGGACAAACTACACCCACAGATGGCCAGCATCCCTGTCGGTTTCGGACAACACCTTCGAGTGGGATTTCCAGGCTGACGGCAACCTTGACCTGGCAGTTATTTCCATGAGGGTCCAGACCGAGAATAATGGAACTGCAAGCGATATTGACCTGATATTCCATATCAGGGATTACAGGGAAAGCATGGAAGCTGATACCATAACCCTCATCGGCCTCGGCGACCTCGACGCCACTTCGGGCGCCGGCAACGACGTGCGGTTCGACTTCGCCTCAATGGCGATTCTCCCTGATGGCGGCGTCGTGGTGGCGTACCACGACAGCACCGATGATAACACCGACCCGATGTTCGCCATCGAGCTGGAACTGCCGGAACGTTACTTCTAGAGTTCGAGGCTGCCGCCTGACGCCAGCCGCGCCAGCTCCTGGTAGCGGGTCCGGACCGTCACCTCGGTGATGCCAGCGACCTGCGCGACCTGCTTCTGGCTGCGCGGCTCTCCCGCCTCGCGGCACGCCAGATAGAGTGCCGCTCCCGCCAGCGTTCCCGGCCCCAGCCCCTGGCCGTAGCCCGCGTCCGCCGCCCGGCGCAGTAGCTGGCGCGCCTGCGCGACCGTCTCGTCGCTAAGCTTCAGCTGCCGGGCGAACCGCGGGAGAAAGTCGGTGGCCACCTGCGGAGTTATCTTCAGCCCGAGCCCGCGCGACAGGTTGCGATAGAGCCTGGCCAGCTCGAGTCTGTGGCCACCCGCCACCCGCGCGACGTCGTCGGCGGTAAGCGGCAGCCGCTCCTGCCTCGCGGAGGCGTAGAGCAGCGCTGCCGCAACGCGCTCGGTCTGTCGGCCGCGCACCAGCTTGCGTCGCAGCGCCTCGGAGAAAAGTTCGAGCGCGCCTTCGCGTACGTGCGTCGGCAGCTGCAGCGCGTCTGCCAGCCGCTCGATTTCCTGAGAAGCGAGCAACAGCGTTCGCCCTGGCGTGCCGTGGAGCCGCACCGCCTCCTGCCACTGCTGCAGTAAGTGCTCGCTCGCGGCCGGTGCGTCGCCTGGCGGGGACACGACCGCCTCGCCACCTGCCGCCTCGGCCGGAACTGCGGCGAAGCTGCCCCACTCCGGTCCACCGTCCAGGATTTCGCCGCAGCCGATGCAACGCAGCAGTCCGTCGCCGTCGGGCTCGAGCTCGCGTCCGCCACAGCTAGGGCACTTCATTTACAGAAGAGCTCCCGTCCCAGCAGTTGCGTCGCACGCACGCCACGGGCAGCCCTGACCACCACCCACGGCTCGGAGACCGGGCCGAACAGGTCGCTGACGTGCCCCACCTTGCGGCCGCGTGCGTCGCACACCGTCGTGCCGGGCTCGATTTTCTTTTCGACCGGCAGCAGCAGCTCGCCCCGGTCGCCCAGTTGCGCGACCTTGCCGATACAGCGCATGGCAACGCTCTGCGCCGTTGCGTAATAAAAGCTGACTCCGCGCCTGCTAGAGCAGTTCCGCGAGTGTTTCGCCCAGTTTCGCTGGATTCTCGGCGACCGCGATGCCTGCCTTTCGCAGCGCCTCCATCTTGGCGGCGGCGGTGCCCTTGCCGCCAGCAATAATAGCGCCGGCATGGCCCATGCGCTTGCCCGGTGGTGCGGTGCGTCCGGCGATGAAACCGACGACCGGTTTCGAGACGTGCTCGCGGACGAACTCTGCAGCACGCTCCTCGGCGCTGCCACCGATTTCGCCAATCATAACCATCGCCTTCGTGGCAGGGTCAGCTTCGAACGCCTCGAGCACGTCGATGAACGGCGTTCCGATTATGGGGTCGCCGCCGATGCCGAGGCAGGTTGACTGCCCGCGCCCGATACGCGTGACCTGGTCGACAGCCTCGTAGGTCAGCGTCCCGGAGCGCGAGACGATACCGATGTCGCCCGGTTGGTGGATGTGGCCCGGCATGATGCCCACCTTGGCAGTCCCGGGGGTGATAATGCCGGGGCAGTTAGGCCCGATAAGTCGCGTCTCGGTATCGGCAAGATGTGCCTTGGTGCGTACCATGTCCAGGGCGGGAATCCCCTCGGTAATGGCAACCACCAGATTGACGCCGGCGTCGACCGCCTCGCAAATAGCTCCGGCTGCGAAGCGGGGTGGGACGAAGACGCAGCTGACGTTGGCGCCGTTATCGACCGCCTCGGCGACCGTGTCCCAGACCGGCAGGCCGAGACATTCTTGGCCCCCTTTGCCGGGTGTCACGCCGCCAACGACGGGTGTGCCATAGTCGAGCATTTGCCGTGCGTGGAACTGGCCGTTGCGCCCCGTAAGTCCCTGGACTACTACGCGCGAGTCACCGTCGAGCCAGATGCTCATTTCGAACCTCCGGCGGCGGCGATCGCCTTGCGGGCGCCATCGTCCATGTCGCCGGCGGTAATCAGCTCCAGTCCTGACTCGTCGAGCATCTTGCGTCCCAGTTCGACATTGGTGCCTTCGAGCCGCACCACCAGCGGCACGCCGATTTTCACATCGCGAGCGGCGGTAATGATGCCCTCGGCGATGAAGTCGCAACGCATGATACCACCGAAGATGTTGACGAAGATGGCCTCGACGCCCGGGTCGGAGAGGATGATGCGAAAGCCCTCTGTGACCTGTTCGGCAGTCGCACCGCCGCCTACGTCGAGGAAGTTGGCCGGCTCGCTGCCGTGCAGCTTGATAAGGTCCATGGTCGCCATTGCGAGGCCAGCTCCGTTGACCATGCAGCCAATCTGGCCGTCAAGCTTGATGTAGTTGAGGCCAGCCGCGCTGGCGCGCGCCTCAAGCGGCTCTTCGGCAGCGGTGTCGCGCAGCTCAGCCAGTTCAGGATGTCGAAACAGTGCCGAATCATCAAAATTCACCTTGGCATCGAGTGCAATCACCCGGTCGTCGCTGGTGATGACCAACGGATTGATTTCGACAATCGAGCAGTCCAGCTCCTGCCCGAGGCGGGCCAGTGTGAGCATGAACTCGACTGCGCGGTCAACCTGCTTCCCCTCGAGCGCCAGCCCCTGCGCCAGCTCGCGGGCTGCCTCCACGGGCAGAACACCGTCCGGTTCCAGGTACGCCTTTAGTATTTTCTCAGGGGTAGCTGCGGCGACTTCCTCGATTTCGACGCCGCCTTCGGTGGACGCCATCATCACCATGCGCTCGCTGTCCCTGTCAAGCACCATCCCGAGGTATAGCTCGCGCGCGATGTCGCAGCCCGCCTCGACGTAGACTGCCCGCACGGCGACGCCCTCCGGACCGGTCTGCGGCGTCACTAGCTGCGAGCCGAGCAACGCCTCCGCAGCGTCGTGCACCTCGTCAGGAGTGCGGCATAGCCGAATGCCGCCGCCCTTGCCACGGCCGCCGGCATGCACCTGCGCCTTGACCACCCACAGTTCGCCGCCCAGCGCCTTGCAGGCCGCTTCCGCCTCGCCGGCGGTTAGCGCCAGCTGCCCCTGCTGGGTGGCGACGCCGTAGTCGCGGAAAAGTGCCTTGGCTTGGTACTCGTGGATGTTCACGTTGCGTGCATTCAGTCGGTGTTTAAGACGCTGTGTAAACACCAAGGTTATAACACTACACACTCTCCTCAGAGAATGGCCACCTTGTCAGGAAGGCCAGTTGCTGTCCTACTGGTCCTGCTTTTTCTTGGATCCCTTTTCCCTTTCCAGTCCAGTGGTGCGACCTACCTTGATGAAGGTCGTGGAGGCGGCTCTGACAACGTTGAGATAACCTGGCAGGGCGCACCAGCACCGGGGAATGCGATGGACGTGGATGTCTCCGGTGATTACGTCTTCATTGCTGCCAGTTCGGGCCTTCTGATAGTGAATATCAGCAATGCTGACGAGCTGAGTGAAACAGCCTTCATCGACCTGCCGGGCGCCATAGGTGCGGTTACTGTCGCTGGGAGCTATGCTTGCGTGGCCGCTGGAGAGCAGGGACTCCACATGGTTGACATCTCCGACCCTGAATATCCGGCCCTGGTAGGAAACTACGACAGCCCCGGCTTCACCGAGGACGTGGCAGTCGCCGGCTCCTATGCCTATGTGGCGGATGGCAGCGAGGGGCTGCGGGTGGTGGACATCAGCGACCCATACAGCCCGCAGGAGATAGGAGTCTACCGCACCGGCACCAGCTACGTCGAGAGCGTGGCGGTCTCCGGCAACTATGCCTACCTGGCCGACAGCCTGCGCGGCTTCCGGATAGTAGACATATCTGACAACACCCGTCCCAAGAAGACGGGAGACCTTGACGTGGCTGGCACCAGCGACGGCATCGATGTCAGTGGTGACTGGGTCTACATCGCTGACGGCGAGGGTGGATTGCGCATAATCACCGTGGAGGACAAGGAAACTCCCTACGAGGTCCACACCTACGTCACACCGGGCTACGCCCATGCAGTGGTCGCCACGGTGGACCGCGCCTACGTGGCGGATGGCACCAACGGACTGATGGTGCTGGACATGACCACTAAGACCGCCCCGCGGGTAATCGACACATACGACACCTCCGGCGAGGCGCGTGACCTCGTGCTGGCGTCAGACTTCACCTATGTTGCCGACTACAATCGCGGCATGCGCGTCATCAGCATGGATCACCCCGGAACCTTCTCCGAGGTAGGCAGCTATGACAACTACGGCAAAGCCTACGGCCTTGCCGTTGTGGGCGACCTGCTCTACGTGGCGGATGGCCTAGCTGGCCTGCGCATCCTGGACACCACCGATCCCTATGCACTGGAAGAGGTAGGATACATCGACACTCCCGGTACTGCCCACCGCGTGGAGGTGCAGGGAGACTACGCCTTCGTGGTTGATACCTATTATGAATACGATGGTAGTGAAGGTTTCGACTGCTCGGAAAGTGAGGATAGGAACTGCGGCCTGCACATCTTCGATGTTTCCAATCCGGCACGGCCATTGTGGGTGGCAAGCTACGAGACGCCAGGGCAGACCGCCGGTCTGACGGTGGCGGGCGACTATGCCTACATCGCTGACGGCTCCGAGGGGCTGCGGGTGCTGGACATCAGTAACCCGGGCCACCCGCGGGAGGTGGGCAGCTATGACACCTACGGCTACGCTGACGACGTTGAGGTGCGGCAGGTGGCTGACGGCCACCTCTACGCCTACATGGCCGATGGCGACCGGGGATTGCGCAT